>DASWMM010000286.1:0-6290 GCA_036399755.1 Allosphingosinicella sp. | reverse complement strand
TTCCGTGTCCTGGAGCGGCAGCCCGGCACGCAGCACCATGCCGTTGCCGTCGCCGGTGCAGGTATGCGCGGAGGTCGCGGAGAAATACGTCCGGCCGTAGCCGCCGGTGGCGAGCACCACCGCCTGGCTGCGGAAGCGGTGGATGGTGCCGTCCTCCATCGAGAGCGCAATCACGCCCCGGCACTCGCCGCCTTCCATGATCAGGTCGAGCGCGAAATATTCGACATAGAAGTCGGCGTCATACTTCAGGCTCTGCTGGTAGAGCGCGTGGAGCATGGCGTGGCCGGTACGGTCGGCGGCGGCGCAGGTGCGCTGGGCGGGCGGCCCGGCGCCCATGTTTTGCATCATGCCGCCGAACGCGCGCTGGTAGATGCGGCCTTCGGCGGTGCGGCTGAACGGAACGCCGAAATGCTCGAGCTCGTAGACCGCGGCGGGCGCCTCGCGGCAGAGATATTCGATCGCGTCCTGGTCGCCCAGCCAGTCCGATCCCTTGACGGTGTCGTACATGTGCCAGGTCCAGTGATCAGCGCCCATGTTGCCGAGGCTGGCCGCGATGCCGCCTTGGGCCGCGACGGTGTGGCTGCGGGTCGGGAACACCTTGGTGATGCAGGCCGTCTTCAGCCCCTTTTCCGCCGAGCCCATGGTCGCGCGAAGCCCCGAGCCCCCGGCGCCGACGACGATGACGTCGTATACATGGTCGATGATCTTGTAGGCGGAAGGCGTGGTGGCCATGGAAAAACAATCCCCACAAAGTGGTACTAAGCGGCGGCCCCGATGTGAGGGAGCGCCCCGCGTTGGTTTGGCGCGCTTTTAGGCTTTGGGCTTGCGGATGCAAGAGACTCGCCGGACCGGCTGCGCGCCCGCCCTTAGCGCGCCGGACCATCTCCGAGCAGCCTTGCTCGGAACAGCACGCGGGTACGCAAACAAGGTCAAAATCAAACCGGCTCCGATCTGAACCGCTTCGTCGCAACCCTATTGTCAACTAAATCGGTTGAGTAAACATCAAGGCAGCCGATCCCGAGCGGCGGGGGCCGCAGGGCGACAGGAGAAACGGACAATGAACAACCTCGAGTTCGTAGCCCCCGGCAAGGCGCTTCCCGCCCTCGACGAGGCCTTCGCCGTGATCCGCGAAAAGGCGCGCGATGTGCGGTTCGGTACGATCACGTTGACCATCCACGATGGCAAGCTCACCCAGCTTGAAGTCAGCGAAAAGCGCCGGTTCGCGCAATGACCGCCCGCTCGATTCCTTTGCTCAAGGCCAGCTAAAGAAAGATCGAACATGGATTTCGCCGGCTTCGGCATACTCGATCTTCTGCCTTTCATCGCCGTTGGCTTCGCGGCCCAGCTTGTCGACGGCGCCCTTGGAATGGCCTTCGGAGTTATTTCCAGCACCTTGCTCATCAGCCTCGGCGTGCCGCCGGCGGCGGCCTCGGCCGGAGTCCACACGGTGGAAACCTTTACCACCGCCGTCTCCGGCGCGAGCCACATCTATCACCGCAACGTCGACTGGAAGCTGTTCGCCCGCCTTGCCATTCCGGGCGTGATCGGCGGCGTGCTCGGCGCCTACGTGCTGACCCGGATTCACGCCGACGTCGCCCGGCCGTTCGTCTTGGCCTATCTCGCCGCCATCGGCCTCTACCTCATATGGCGCGGCCTTCATCACCCGTCCGAGGCGCGGTCACCCAGGATCGTCGAACCGCTCGGCCTCGCCGGCGGATTTCTCGACGCGGCGGGGGGCGGCGGCTGGGGACCGGTGGTCACCGGCAACCTCCTGGTCCAGGGCGCGGAGCCGCGCCGGACGATCGGAACGGTGAGCGCCTCCGAATTCGTGCTGACGCTGACCATCTCGGCCACCTTTATCGCCACCCTGGGCTGGGCGGCCTTCACCGTTGCGACCCTCGGGCTGCTGATCGGCGGAGTCGCGGCGGCACCCTTGGGCGCGCTCGTCGCCAAGCGGGCGCCGGCCAAGCGCCTGCTCGTGCTCGTCGGCTGTCTGCTCACCCTCACCAGCCTTTACGGAGTCTACAAGGCGCTTGGCTGAGCGCCGCCCCCCTTAAACCACACCAATCGGTGCCGACCGGACATCCGGAGGCGTCGCGATCCCCATCCAGGAGAAATCACGTGATCGCACGTTTCCACCTACTTGCCGGAACCGCCTTGCTGCTGAATTCCGGCGCCGCCTGGGCGCAAGCGCCCGAACCCGCCGCTCCCAGCGCAGATGCAACCGCTCCCGACGCCGCACCTGACGACGGCGGCGAGATCGTCGTCACCGCGCGCCGCCGCGAGGAGAGCGTCCAGGACGTGCCGATCGCGATTTCGGTGATCAGCGGCGACCAGATCGAGGCGACGGGCAACAGCAACGTCCAGAAGCTGACCCAGCTTCAGCCGTCCCTGCAATTCTACACCACCAACCCGCGCAACTCGGCGGCCAACATTCGCGGCCTCGGCGCGCCGTTCGGCCTCACCAACGACGGCATCGAACAAGGCGTCGGCGTTTATATCGACGAGGTTTATAATAGCCGGATCGCCGCGGCGACCTTCGACTTCCTGGACGTCGACCGGGTGGAGGTTTTGCGCGGCCCCCAGGGCACCCTCTACGGCAAGAACACCACCGCCGGCGCGATCAACATCACCACCCGCGCGCCCACCTTCCAGACCGAGGGCCGCGCCGAGGTGTCGGCCGGAAACCTCGGCTATCTGAACGGCAAGGTATCGATTTCCGGCTCTCTCGTCGCCGACAAGCTCGCCATCCGGGTGGCGGCGTCCGCCACTACGCGCCGCGGCACGGTGTACAACGTCACCAGCAACCGCTGGGTCAACGCGCAGGACAATCTCGGCCTTCGCGGCCAGCTCCTGCTGCGCGCCACCCCGGCTCTGAACCTTACTTTGTCGGCCGACTACAACCGGCAGAATCCGGAATGCTGCGCCCAGATCTACGTGCGCACCGGCGCAACCCAGCGCCCGCTCAACCGCCAGTTCGCCGCATTGGCGGCGGCCTTCAACTATGCGCCGCCGAGCACCAATGCCTTCGACCGGCTGACCGATCTCGACACGCCGCTCGACGCCTTTCAGGAGATCGGCGGCGTGTCGCTCCGGGCGAAGTGGGACATCGGGCCCGGCGAACTCACCTCCGTCAGCGCCTGGCGCTTCTGGAACTGGGGCCCGTCGAACGACCGCGACTTCACCGGCCTCCCGATCACCACCGTTTCGGCCAACCCGTCGAAGCAGGACCAATATTCCCAGGAGCTGCGCTACGCCGCGACCGGGGGCAAGTTCGACTACGTCTTCGGCCTGTTCGCCTACGGGCAGAAGCAGCACACGACCGGCGCCCAGGAGCAGGGTGCAGCGGCGAGCCGGTGGCTGCTCAACCCCGGCAACGTCGCGCCGGGCTCAAGCGGCTGCGCGACGCCGACGACCGCCGCGTGCAATCCGGCGGTGCTGAACGGCCTCCGCTCGGAAAACGACATCACCTTGAAGACGACCAGCCTCGCCGCCTTTGGACGGCTGACCTGGCACCTGAGCGATCGGCTGCGGCTCGAGCCCGGCCTCCGGCTGAACTACGACAAGAAGATCGGGACCTACGTTGCCGTGGTGACCAACGGCACCAATACTCCGCTCACCAACGACCAGCGCGGCGTGCTTGCGCCGCAGTCCTATGAGGCGCGGTTCAGCGACTGGAACGTCTCGGGCGACCTCACCATCTCCTACGACGCGGGGCGGAACGTTCTGCTCTACGGAACCTACGCCAGGAGCTTCAAATCGGGCGGAATCAACCTCGCCGGCCTGCCGCTCGACGCCGCCAACCAGCCGATCGCCAGCGCCGCGACGGTGAAGCCGGAGAAGGTCGATCATTTCGAGATCGGCGTGAAGTCGCAGCTGTTCAACAAGCGCGCCACCCTCAACATTGCGGGCTTCTGGACGGAGATCAGCGACTATCAGGCGACCGTCACCAACGGCCAGCTTGGCGTGTTGCGCGGCTATCTCGCCAATGCCGACAAGGTTCGGGTGCGCGGGGTCGAGGCCGATCTTTCGGTAAAGGCGCACCGCTTTCTCGACCTCTACGTAGCGGGCGCTTTCACCGACCACCGCTATGTGAAGTTCACCGACGCCCCTTGCCCGCCCGAGCTTTCCGGCGGCGCGACGGCGGGCGGCAACAATGCGCCGAGCGCGCCCGGCACGCCCGGCGGCTTCAGCCCGGCGAACTGCGACATCTCCGGCCAGTGGCTGCCCGGCATTTCCCGCTGGGCGGCTTCGCTCGGCGGCGAGTTCCATACGCCGGCGACACTGCTCGGCGCGGCGGGCGAGATCTACGCGGGGGTGGACGCGAACTACCGCTCGCGCTTCTCGTCCAACCCGTCGCGCTCGGCCTATACCGACATCGATGGTTATACACTGGCCAACCTGCGGCTCGGCTTTCGCAGCGACAGCGGCTGGAACCTGTTCGGCTGGGTTCGGAACGCGCTCGACACCCGCTATTACGAGGTGCTGGCCACCCAATCGGGCAGCACCGGCCTCATCGTCGGCCAGGTCGGGGATCCGCGCACCTATGGCCTCAGCGTCTCGAAGAAGTTCTAAGGAGAAGAGACATGGACACCAGCGAACAAAGCGGCGCGCAAGGCCACGGCATCGGCTTCGGCGAGGCGGTGCGCGTATGGGCGCGGATCGCCGCCTTGAGCTTCGGAGGGCCGGCCGGACAGATCGCGGTCATGCACCGCATCCTCGTCGAGGAGAAGAAATGGATCGGCGAGGAGCGTTTCCTCCACGCCTTGAACTACTGCATGCTTCTCCCCGGCCCCGAGGCGCAGCAGCTTGCCACCTACATCGGATGGCTGCTCCACAAGACCAAAGGCGGCCTCGTCGCGGGCGGGCTGTTCGTGCTGCCGGGCCTGGTCGCGATCATGGCGCTCTCCTGGCTTTACGCAGGCTTCGGCAATGTCGGCGCCGTCGAGGCTTTGTTCTTCGGCCTCAAGGCGGCGGTGCTCGCCATCGTTCTGGAGGCGGTGAAGCGGATCGGCAGCCGCGCGCTCAAGAACAACGCCACCCGCGCAATCGCCGCGGCGGCGTTCCTCGCCATCTTCGTCTTCGCGGTGCCCTTCCCGCTGATCATCCTTGCGGCCGGCGCCGTCGGCTGGATCGGCGGCAAGGCCGGCGCAAGGGCCTTTGCGGGCGGCGGCGGGCATGGCCCCTCCGGCGGCCCCGCACTTCTCGACAGCGAAAGCGCGCTGGGCGAGCACATCCCCGAACACGCGCGCCCGAACCTCCGCTGGTCGCTCAAGGTGTCCGGCGCGTTCCTGTTCCTGTGGCTCGCGCCCGTGGCGATGCTCCTCGCGCTGCTCGGGCCCGACAACGTCTACAGCGAGATCGCCGTCTTCTTTTCGAAGATGGCGGTGGTGACGTTCGGTGGCGCTTATGCGGTGCTCGCCTACGTCGCCCAGCAGGCCGTGGAGAATTTCGGCTGGCTGAAGCCGGGCGAGATGCTCGACGGGCTCGGCATGGCCGAGACGACGCCGGGGCCGCTGATCATGGTCACCCAGTTCGTCGGCTTCATGGGCGCGTACCGAGGCGCGGGTGGAGCGATGCACCCGATGCTGGCGGGGACGCTCGGCGGCCTGCTCACCACCTGGGTGACTTTCCTGCCCTGCTTCCTGTGGATCTTCCTCGGCGCCCCTTTCATCGAAGCGTTGCGCGGCAACCGCGCACTCACCTCTGCACTCTCCGCAATTACCGCCGCGGTTGTCGGCGTGGTCCTCAATCTCGCCATCTGGTTCGCGCTGCACACCCTGTTCGGCGAAGTGCGCGACGTGCCGGGGCTTGGCCTGGAGCTGCCCGTGCTGCGCACCGTGAACTGGCCGGCGGTGGTGCTCACGGCCGCGGCGGCGATCGCGATGTTCCGCTTCAAAGTGGGGGCGATAAAGGTTCTCCTGGCCTGCGCCGCGGCCGGGCTGGGATGGGGCATGGCAAGTGGCGTCGTGGTATAAAGCCTGCGGATGCGCCTGGTTCGGGCCGCCCAAGATGCCGCCGCCCCTCCCCTTCCGCCCCCGCAGTCCCTAGATCAGGCGCTCACCGACGCGAGCGCCCTAACCCATGCCGATCAGCATTTCCCCCGAATGGCAGCAGATGGCGCTGTACGCGCTTGTCGCGGCGCTGCTCCTGATGGTGCTTTCCCGGTTGCCGTTCATCGGCAAGGTCGTGCGGTTCGCGCTGTCGCTGGCCCTGCTCGCCTTTTTTCTCTTCATCCTAATCCAGCAGGCGCCCTTTCATCCGCAGCTTGCCGGAGTGATGGGCGGCCT
>DASWMM010000285.1:0-2890 GCA_036399755.1 Allosphingosinicella sp. | reverse complement strand
GTGGCGGCCGCCTCCTGCCTCGCCTTGGGCAACCGGATCGCCGTTGGACAGGAGGACGGGATAGGCCGCCTTGTCCGCTTCCATCCGTACCCGGTAGCGGCTGAGCACGTCCGGCCGGTCGGGGAAGGGCGTGATTCGGCGGAAGCCCTCGGCCTCGCACTGGGTGCACAGGATGCCGCCCGATTCGTACAGGCCCATCAGTTGGGTGTTGGCGCGCGGCGCGGTTTCGACGAGGATTTCCACCGTCGCGCTGGCGGGGGCGACGGCCACCGTCAGCACATCGCCCTCGTAGCTGTAGGGTGTTTCGGCGCCGTCGACCGCCACGAAGAGGATCGTCAGCGCTTCCGCATCGAGACGGAGCGGCCGGTCGTGCGTGCCGTTGCGCTCGACGCTGAGCCGCGAGCGCACCCGGGTGCGCTCCGGATCGAGCTGGAAGTCGAGTGAAATCTCGGGAACCAGCCAGTCTGGCGGCCGATATTCCTCGCGGCGGATGACGGACGGGGCGGCGAGGGCGTTCTGGACGACGAGCATGGCCGGGAGGTAGGCGCGCGCAACACGCTGCGCAATGCGTTGAAAAGTGTGCAAAAGCTTGGGAGCCACGCGCCGCCGCAATCGTTGGGCGGGCCATGCGTCTAGAAAAGCAGAACCGCCGCTCATGCCTCGGCCTCCTCGCCCTCCTTGCCGTTCTGGCGGGCATCATCCTGTGGATGAGCCTTGGCGGCGTAAAATCAGAGACCCCCGCCAACGACCCGCAGGGGCCGGTGGACGCGGTCCCGCCGCCCCGCGGCAAGGCGCCGCCGCCGGGCACCGCGCCGCCCGCGCCCGCGCCGGTGCGGTGAGCCCCGCCCTCGCGCAGCCTTGACTTCGCGGCCCACGGGCCATAGGTGGGCGCCTCATTTTCCAGCACTTTTGAATCAGAACAGGCAAGGTCCTCAAGGCCATGAAGATCCGCAACTCGCTCAAGTCCCTCAAGTCGCGCCACCGCGACTGCCGCGTGATCCGCCGCCGGGGCCGCACCTACGTCATCAACAAGACCAACCGCCGCTTCAAGGCGCGCCAGGGCTAAGCCCTCTTGGCTGCGACCGCCGCCGTCTTTGACGTCGGCAACGTCCTCTACGGCTGGGATCCCCAAAGCTTTCTCGCCCGGCAGATACCGGAAGACGAAGCGCGCCTGCGCTTCATCGACGATATCGGGCTTTGGGAATGGCACGACACGCTGGACGGCGGCCGCGCCTTCCGTGAGGCCGCCGACGAACTGTCGGGCAAGTTCCCCCACTATGCCGAGCATATCTCGGCCTGGGGCGACCGCTTCGGCGAAACCATCTCCGATCCGGTGCCCGGCGTTCACGCGCTGGTCGAAGAGCTGGACGCGAAGGGCGTGCCGCTGTTCGCCATCACGAATTTCTCCGCGGACTTCTGGGCGCCCTTCCGGGCCCGCGAGGACGCTTTCTTCCGCCGCTTCCGCGACATCGTCGTGTCCGGCGCCGAGAAGATGCTGAAGCCCGATCCTGCGATCTACTTCCTTGCGCTGGACCGATTCGGCCTCCGCCCCGACGAAGCGCTGTTCATCGACGACCGCCTGATCAACGTCGAAGGCGCGGAAGCCGTCGGCATGCGGGCGCATTTGTTCGACGGCGCCGAGGAGTTGCGGGCGAGATTGGTGGAAGAAGGACTCCTCTAAAATCCTCCCCGGGACGGGGAGGGGAACCGCACGAAGTGCGGTGGAGGGGGCTCCGTCTCTCCGAAGCGCCGCCGCTCGATCGATAACTCCAACCCCCCTCCACCATGCTCCGCATGGTCCCCCTCCCCGTGCCGGGGAGGATTACCAATCCACGCAACTTCTCCTGCCCGTCATGCTTTCACGCCGGATGAGACAAAGATGGCCGAAAAAGCTCTGGATCGTGCGCCATGGGCAGAGCGCCGGCAATGTTGCGCGCGACGCCGCCGATGCCGCTGGGCTGGGCGTAATCGACATCCAGATCCGCGATGTCGATGTGCCGCTGAGCGAGCTTGGCCACCGGCAGGCCGACGCGCTCGGCCGCTGGTTCGCGTCCCTGCCGGAGGACGAGCGGCCGGAGGTGACGCTCGTCTCGCCTTACACCCGCGCCCGACAGACCGCCAAGGCGATCTGCCAGGCCGGCGGTGTTGCGGAGTCGGCACGTCAGCCGATCGTCGATGAACGCCTTCGCGAGCGTGAGTTCGGCCTGTGGGACCGGCTCACCACCGCTGGCGTGCGCGAGAAATATCCGGAACAGGCGGAGCAACGCACCCTGCTCGGCAAATTCTACCACCGCCCGCCCGGCGGGGAGAGCTGGGCCGACGTGATCCTGCGCCTCCGCAGCGCGCTCGACACCGTCAGCCTTCACCATGCCGACCGGCGGGTGCTGATCGTCTGCCACCAGGTGGTGGTGCTCTGCCTGCGCTACATCCTGGAAGAAATGGACGAGGCGCAGATCCTGGAAATCGACAAGGCCGGCGATGTCGTGAATTGCGGCGTCTGCGAATATGATTTCGAGCCGGACGACGCGGCGAGCTGCGCACCGGCGCTTGCCCGCTACAATTTCGCGGCGCCGCTCACCGCCGAGGATGCCCCAGTAACCTCCGAGCCCGACGCAATGGTGGCCGCGCGATGAGCAAGCCCTTGCCCGAGGGCGTCGAAGCGCTCGACCGCGACCTGCTCAAGCGCTTCCCGCTGCCCGCGCACCCGGACGACGGCGACAAGGAGGATCGCGGCCGCATCCTGGTGATCGCCGGCAGCCGGGAGCTTTCCGGCGCCGCCTATTTAGCGGCGGTCGCCGGGCTGCGCGCCGGCGCCGGCAAGCTGCAGGTGGCGACTGCGGCAAGCATCGCCATTCCGCTGGGCATTGCCATTCCGGAAGCGCGGGTGGTC
>DASWMM010000284.1:0-2137 GCA_036399755.1 Allosphingosinicella sp. | reverse complement strand
CGCCTGCCGCCGCCAGCCGCTCGGCCATGCCGCTGAGCAGGGTGTGGAGCGCGCGGATGTTGCCGGGGGAGAATTCGGCAAAGCTTTCCGCGCAGTCGCCGCCCTGAAGGAGGAAGGCCCGACCCGCCTGCGCCTCCGCGATGTCGGCGGTCAGCCTGCGCGCTTCGGCGGCGCCCACCAGAGCCGGATAAGCCGTAAGCTCGCGAAGCGCCCCGTCGAGCGCCGCCTCGTCCGGCCAGGCCGGCTGCTGGCGCGCCTCGTGCCCCCGCCAGCTTCCCGGTGTCCAGTTCGCGGTCATGGCCCTGCTTTGGGCACTGCCTTTTGCCTGCGCAAGCCAGGTGATTGACGGGCGGGCGCGACACGTAGAGGAAGCGCCTCGTGAACAAGCTCTTTCCGCACAGCGCGACCACCGGGGACGTCACCGTCCGAGTGGCCGTCAGCTTTCTTCCCGAACAGTCGGAGCCCGGCCGCGGCCGCTGGTTCTGGGCCTACCATATCCGAATCGAGAATGGCGGCCGCGCGCCGGTGCAGCTCGTCAGCCGGGAATGGACGATCTCCGACGGCCGCGGCGCCCGCCACGAGATTCAGGGCGAGGGCGTGGTCGGCGAGCAGCCGGTGATCGCGCCGGGCGAGTCGTTCGATTACGTTTCGGGCTGCCCATTGAGCACCCCCACCGGCTGGATGGAGGGCCGCTACCGGATGGTCGGCGTCGAGGGCGACCGGGACGGCTTTGCAGCGGAGATCCCTCGCTTCCCCCTGGTGGCGCCCGCGGTGTCAAGCACGCCCCCGACGTTGTAAACCCAAGCCGAACCCGCGCGATTCGCGCCTTTGCGGAGAGTGACCATGCGTATTCCGGTCTTTGCGGCAGCCTTCATCCTTGCGGCGTCGTTTTCGGGCGGCGCGATGGCCGGCATGCCCGTTAAGCAGAAAATGACCTGCCCGATCGGCGGCAAGGGATTCGAGTTCACCACGACGGCGTCCTACAGCATCTTCGGCGAACGCCCGGACGGCAAGCCTTTTGGAAGCTGGTCGTTTCCGCTGGCGCTTCCCGAATGCCCGGAGAACGGCCTCGTCCTGTACAAGGATTATGACGCGGCGGAGGTGGCGAAGCTCGAGCCGCTGATCGCCTCCGACGCCTATCGAGCGCTGCGCAAGGACGACACCCAATATTATCGTGCCTATTGGCTGATGCGGGAAATGAAGCTGGGCTCCGAAAGCTATCTTTGGGCCTTGCTGCAGGCGAGTTGGGAAGCCGACGGCAAGCCCGAGCTCAAGGCGCGCTACCAAAGCGAACTTGTTGCCGAATCCGCCAAGGTGGCGCCGAATGCCAAGGATCTGAACTGGGTCGGCATGGAAGGCCGGGCGATCAACGCTTTGCGGGAGCTCGGCCGGTTCGACGATGCGCTCGCGCGGCTCAACGCGCTGCCGCCGGAGGTGCTGACCGCTCCGGCCGGACCGCCGGCCAAAGGCGAAGCGGGCGAGGCAGCGCGCGCCCGCGCCGGATGGGCGGCCTTTTTCAAGAAGCTGCGCATCGCTGTCGAGCGCAAGGACTCGGCATCCGAGCCGTTCGACATGCTGCCCGAGCGCGAATGGATGAACCGCTGCCGGGCCGGCGAGGACCTCAGCGAAGCGCAGCAGGCTTATTGCACCGCGCACGCCGCGGCTTTGGACGAAGACCGCGCGGCGGCGGCGAAGCGTGAGCAGGAAATGAAGCTGATCGGCGACAAGCGGGAGAAATCCGGCCGCTAACAGCGGTGCCCACCCTGCGCGGCACCCGCCTTCCCCAAGTGGCGCGGGAAGGCGAGGGGGCTTGTTAACCGGGTTCAGGCGTCAATTTCTTCCTCGCTCACCTCGGCAGCGTGGTTCTGGATGAACTGGAAGCGGTGCTCCGGGTTGCGGCCCATCAGGCGGTCGACCAGGTCCTTAACGCCGCGTTGCGCCTGATACTCCTCGGGCAGGGTGACCCGGATCAGCGAGCGCGAGTTCCGGTCCATGGTGGTTTCGCGAAGCTGGTTGGGGTTCATCTCGCCGAGGCCCTTGAAGCGTGAGATCTCGACCTTCTTGCCCTTGAACATCGTCTTCTCGAGCTGGCCGCGGTGGGCGTCGTCGCGGGCATAGGCCACGGTGGGGCCGGCGG
>DASWMM010000283.1:0-2625 GCA_036399755.1 Allosphingosinicella sp. | reverse complement strand
CCAAACTCCGGAGCCTCGCGCGACCACCGGGACGCGAATGTCACAAGAGTCACATGGTTTCACGGGGGGGCTCCTCCCCGGGCTCAGCCCTCGATGCGCGAGAAATCGGCGACGGCGTGGACCGCGTCGCGCATGCGGGCGAGGAGATCGAGCCTGCTTTCGCGCTTTGCCGGATCGGGGTCATTCACGGTCACCTTGTCGAAGAATGCGTCCACGGGACCGCGCAGCAAAGCCAGCGCGGCCATCGCGCCTTCGAAATCCTCGGCCTCTACCGCGGCGCGAGCGCGCGGTTCGGCCGAGTCGAGGGCGGCGATCAGCGCAGATTCCTCAGGTTCGGGCGTGTAGGAAAGGTGTTTCTGCGGGTGACGTTGGTTGAAGGCGGCAACGGCGTCGGCGAGTTGGGGATCGTCAACCAGGACGAGCGGGTCTTCCTCGCCGGTTTGGGGGATGGTTTCGTTCTCCGGGTTCGCCATCGCGCGGGAGGCGCCGGTCCAGCCTTCCTTTTTTAGGATGTTGGCGGCGCGCTTGTAGCCGGCGAGGAGATCGCGGCCTTCGGGTGTTTCGACAAAGGACTGAAGCGCGCGGACGCGGGCGAGCAGGCGGACGAGATCGTCCTCGCCGCCCAGGGCGAAGACGGCGTCGATAAGGTCGTGGCGAACGCCGGCTTCGCGTTGCTGAACTTTGAGGCGGTCGGCGAAGAAGTCGAGAACCTCACGAACTTTCTCCGTAGAAGATTGCGCGAGCAGAATGATTGCATCAGCAAGAGGTCCACCGGTTTCGTATCTTCCAACGATGTAACGTTGCCCTTCGTGAACGACGCGCAAATCTTTGTCGCCGAGGATATATGCCCCGCGAGGGGACTCTACATCGCCCACGTCCAAAAGAGGCATGAAGCTCTGGAATCCGCTTATGCGGGTAAAGGTCTGCACCCAAAGCATCTCCAGCATGAGCTGACCTACTTCGCTCAGCGACAAGCGAAGATCGTTCAACGTAATTAGTTGAGAGATTGAGATCGCGGCGCGACGTAAGGCAAACGGGTCTTTTGAGCCGGTGGGGCGCTCGTCGATCAAGAAGAACGAAAATATTGTATCCAGCTTGTCCGCCAAACTCACTGCAACCGTCACGGGGGCGGTGGGGACTTCGTCGCCCTGCCCTACCGGCTTGTAGTGGTCGCGGATGGCGTCGGCGACTTGGGGGTCTTCGCCCTGGGCGCGGGCGAGGTAGCCGCCGATCAGGCCCTGGAGTTCGGGGAATTCGCCGACCATGCCGGTGACGAGATCGGCCTTGCAGAGGCGGGCGGCGCGTTCCGCGAGGGCGGCGAGCTGTTCTTTATCCTCCCCGGCACGGGGAGGGGGACCAGCCGCAGGCTGGTGGAGGGGGGGCTGTGCGGGGCTGTGCTCATGAAGAGCCCCCTCCACCGGCTTCGCCGGTCCCCCTCCCCGTCCCGGGGAGGATTTAACAACACCCTCCTCCACCAGCCAGCGGGCGAGTTTGGCGACGCGCTCCACCTTGTCGGCGACGGTGCCGAGTTTTTCGTGGAAGACGATCTGGCTGAGTTTCTTCGCCTGCTCCTCAAGCGGGATCTTGAGGTCGCCTTCCCAGAAGAACTTGGCGTCGGCCAGGCGCGCGGCGAGGACCTTTTCGTTGCCGGCGACGATCGCGGCGCCGTTGTCGGACGGGTCAATGTTGGCGGTGCAGAGAAAATTGGGCGCCAGGGCCCCTGCCCCGTTCGTCAGCGCGAAATACTTCTGGTTGGTGCGCATGGTGAGCTGGATCACCTCGGGCGGCACGTCCAGGAAGGCGGGGTCGAAGCTGCCGAGCAGCGGCACCGGCCATTCGGTGAGGCCGGCATTTTCGGCGACGAGGCCTTCATCCTCGACCAGGCGGAGGCCGCGGGCCTGGGCGGCATGCGCGGCGGCATCGCGGATGATCTGCTGGCGCTCGGCCGGATCGACGACCACGTGGCAGGCGCGCAGCTTCTCGGCGTAATCTGCGGCGCTGCCGATCGTGATGATGCCGGGGTGGTGGAAGCGGTGGCCGACGGTGGCGGCGCCGGAGCGGACCCCGGCGATCTCGAACTCCACGATCTCCTCGCCGAGCAGGGCGACGATGCCTTGCAGCGGGCGGACCCAGCGCGGGCTTTCGGTGGAGGCGGAGGCCGCGCCCCAGCGCATCGACTTTGGCCAGGGAAAGGTGCGGACGATCGCGGGGATCGCTTCGGCGAGGACGTCGCTAGTGGCGCGGCCGGGCTTGTCGACGACGGCGAACCAGATGCCGTCGCGGTCGACCAGCTGATCCTGGCTGAGGCCGGTTTTGCGGAGGAAGCCTTCCAGCGCCTGGGGCGGGGCGGAGGTGCGCGGGCCCTTGGTTTCCTCGCGCACCGCGGCGGTTTCGGTGGGGAGATTGCGGGCGATCAGCGCCAGGCGGCGCGGGGTGGCGAGGGTTTCCACGCTTTGCGCGGCCAGGCCGGCGGCGGCGAGCTGCTCGGTGAACAGGCGCGCGAGATCGGCCGAGGCCTTGGCCTGCATGCGGGCGGGGATTTCCTCGGAGAGGAGTTCGAGGAGGAAGTCGGTCATTGGCTCGCGCCGTTCGCATGAGAATTCAAAGCAATACCTTCGTTCGTCC
>DASWMM010000282.1:0-5347 GCA_036399755.1 Allosphingosinicella sp. | reverse complement strand
TCTTCTCAAGTCGCCTCGGCTGCCTCGGCTCGCTGCTGCTGTCGGCCGCCCTCAGTCTGCTGCTCATGCGTCTGCTTGGTTAGATCTGACGTTCTGAGGCTTGCCCTGCGGCGCTTGGGATGGCAGGGCACACTTCCGCTTCGCGCGGGCGCTTAGCTCAGTTGGTAGAGCATCTCGTTTACACCGAGAGGGTCGGCGGTTCGAGCCCGTCAGCGCCCACCACTTCCTTCCTCGCTAGAAGCGCAGCATGCCGGTCAGCCAGAGCAGCAGCAAGGATGCTCCGACGGTGATCAGCAGCGACGTGCCGCAGCCCATGCGGTTGGAAAAGAACAGAAACACGGCGGCCTCCTGAGCAAGCCGGCCACCAACGCCGTTTACCCGGATTCCGATCCGGCGCGGGTAAGGGAGCCGCCGCGCGCGTCAGGTGTTACGCCCCCATGACCGAAGCCGACGAGAAAGTGGTCAAGGCTGAAGTGATCGCCATTCAGGCGGTGCTGATCGCCGTGTTCCGCCGAATGGCGACGGACCGCCCGGACCTCGGCCCATTGTTCTGCCGCGCCTTCGACGATGCGGAAACCATCCTGTCGGGCGTCGCGGTCAAGATCGGCCTCGACGCGCCGCCCGAGACGACGCTCAGTGCGCTACGGATTATCGATGAGCTGCGCTCGGCGGTGATCCGGGACGAAAGCGTCTGCCGGAGCGACTAAGCGTCAGCTTTGCCGCTTTCGGACGGGCAGGAACGTGGGCGCGAGCGTTTCCACCGCCTGCTCAAAGCGTGCTTCCCCAAGCGGCGCGGCTGCTTCGAAGCCCCAAGCGAGCAGGGTTTTGACCAAGGCAGGAAGCATCAACCGCGCCAGCGCCGCGCCGGCGCAGGCGTGCGGGCCCGCGCCGAAGCCGAGATGGGGGCCGGGGGCGCGGCTGAGGTCCACGCGGTGCGGGTTCTCGAACACGGCGGGGTCGCGGTTTGCGGCCGCAAGGCAGAGCCGCACGTCGACGCCTTCCGGGATGCGCGCCCCGGCCAGCGCCGTTGCCGCAGTCGCCGTGCGGTTGAGCATGTGGGTGGGCGGATGGAGGCGGATTATCTCCTCGGTGAAGGCGGGGAGGAGTGCCGGCTCTGCGGCCAGCCGGGCGTGCAACTCCGCGTCGGCGAGGAGCTCGTAGACCGACCAGGCAAGCGTCCGCTCCAGCGCAACCGTGCCGGCGAGCCAGACCAGCCGGAACAGGCTCGCGGCGTGCTCCGGCCTAAGCCCGTCGGTCACCCAGCGTTGATGTGCCTGGGCATTCGCGGCGGCTTGCGTGAAGGCGGGCGAGAAGGGATCGACCGGCAGCGTGTCGGCGGGCATTCCAAGAAGCGCCGCCATCGCCGCGGCTGCGATCGGCTTAGCGAAGCCGCCGACGGCGTCGAACTCCGGACGAAGGCGCCGTGCCGCTTCGGCGGCGGCCGCGCCGGCGGCATGCTGGGCAGCCTCGGGCGCCAACAAGGCTTCCACCAGAGCTCTTGGGCCGCCGTGGTCCGGCGGGTCGGCGCCTGCGAGAACCGGGTCGAGTTCGCGATACGGCGCACTGGAAAAGAGGTCCGGCCGTCGCAGCGCCTCCCGCACCGCGCCGTGCCCCACCACCAGCCAGAAGCCTTGCCGCGGCAGCCACACCGCCTCGCCATGCGGGCGCACCGCGTCATAGCCGTCCCACGGAGAGCGCAGCAGGTGAGGGGATTGAAGGTCGATCTCGGCGGGCGTGAGCGGAGCGCCCGCGCTCCGCCGGGGCCATTCCAGGCCGGTCAGCGCCCGAACCTCCTCCGCCTGATTTGCAAACACCGCCTCCAGCCTGCGCCGCGTCGCTGGGTGCATCAGCGGATAGCGCCGCCGGTTGCGGCCGCTCAGGTCGGCTATGGTGAAGCGCGCGATGCCGAGGAAGTCGGTAACCTGGTCGACACTCTCCTGCGGGTTTCGGAACAGGTCCTCCGCCTTGAGGATCAGCATTTGCTCGCGCGGGAAATGCTCCAGCCAGCGGCGGAGCTGGGGGGCGTAGCGGCCCTTGGCGGCGTAGGAAAAGGTCTGGTGGGCATGGCTCCGCTCGACCGCGCCCGAGGCAAGCGCCTCTTCCGCGCCGTCAAGCCGCTCAGCCTCCCCCTCCAGCGCGTCCTCGAAGGAGAGCGGCTCAAGCCCCTCCTCACCGTTCTGGTTGTAATGCGAATAAGCCCGGTCGACCGGGTTGCGGAGCAGCAGGATCAGCTTCGCGTGCGGCACCAGCGCCGCCGCCCGGGCAGCCGCCAGCGGGTGGAAGAAATAATAAGGCGAGGATTCCAGCAGCACCCGCTCCCCGCGGGGTGCGAAATTGGCCCGGTACCAGCGGCTGCCGAGCCTGTGATTATTGTCGAAATAATGCAGCTCCTTGATCCGCGATCCGCAGACGTCCGGGTGCTGGGTCAGGTAATCGAACAGGCTGGTCGTCCCGCTCTTCATCGCGCCGATAACAATCGCATTAGGCAGCGCGCCGCGGCCGAACAGCGCGCGAAGCCGCAGGCGCAGGCTTTCCGCCTTGCGCGCGAGCAGGCCCGGTTCTTGGGGAGGGATTGGAGAGCGGTCTGTCATTGTGCCAGGCAACGAGCGGCGCCCCGCAGAGGGCGCCGGTTCAGCCGTCCGTGTTCTGCCGCCCGCGCGGCTTCTTGGGCTTCCAGACGATCTTGCGGCCTTCCGGAACGTGCCAGCGCCCCGCGGCGGTGCGCACCAGATCGGATCGGCAGCGGGCGCAGGTGGTGAACCAATAGCCGCGGTTCCACACCTCGCCCGGCGTGGGGCGGTGCAGGCCGAGGCGGCACATCAGCGGCATCGGGCCTCCTGGAACACGGCGTGGTCTCCTTTTGGCAGCCTAAGCGAGCCGCCGCGCCCCGGCAACCGTCAGCAGCGCGGGGGCGTGGGACACCGCGCCTAGAACTTGGTCCCGAGCCGCAGCCCCACCGTGCGCGGCCGGGTGACATAGGTGTAGATTTTCGGTCCGATCGCGGTCTGGCCGAGCGGATCGCCGCAGATCTGCTCGTTGCACTGGATGCCGTTGCCGAGCTTGCCGTTCACGTCGAACAAATTCTTGACGTACAGGTCCACCGTCCAGCGGCCGTTGGTCAGGCCGGTGCTCAGGTCCACCGTTGTGTAGGCGGGCAGGTTGCCGAGGATCGCACGCTCGGACAGGCGCAGGTCGCTGGTGCGCCGGCCCTCGTGGATAAGGTTGCCCTGGATGTGCGCATCCTTGCCCATCAGCGGGAATTCGTAGCGGATGAGGGCGTTGCCCTTGAACTTTGCGGTGATCGGCAGGCGCGTCCCGGCCGGCGCGAGCTCCGCGTTGCCCGCCGTCGTGCAATCGAAACTCGCGTTGGCGATCAGGCAGAAATCCTTGGTGATCTGCGCGTCGTTGTAGGCGGCGCCCAGGCTCAGATTGAGGCCGCGAACCGGCCGGAAGCCGAGGTCGAACTCGGCGCCGCGAATGCGCGCATCGCCCGCATTGCGGATTTCCGTCAGGCCGTTGGCACCGAGGAAGGAGAGCTGGATTCCCGACCAGTTGAGCTGATAGACCGCACCGTTGAAGCGCACCTTGTTGTCCGCCCAGTTGGTTTTGAAGCCGACTTCATAATTGTCGATGAAGTCCGGCCCGTAAGGCGGCAGCGTTCCGCGCCGGTTGAGCCCGCCGGGCCGGAAGCCGCGCGACCAGGTGGCGTAGAGCAGCACGTCGTCATTCGGCTTCCAGGTCGCGTTGAGGCGGTGAATGAAATCGGTCGCCGAGGTCGTCTTGTCGAGGTTGGTGCACGGCGATCCGGCCACGGTCGCCGGCCCGAAGCAGCCGCCGACGCCGGTGCCGCTGCTATAGCCGGACGAATAGCCGAAAAAGCCCTTCAGCGAATTCTTGTACTTGAACACCCGGCCGCCGGCGGTGAGCGTGAGCTTGGGGGTGATGTCCCAGCTTGCCTCGCCGAACACCGCATAATCGCGGTCGGTGCGCAGCTGCTGGGTCAGCCAGATGTCGCTGTCGGTGCCCGGCACGGTGATCGCGTCGGCGATATTGTCGATGATGTAATTCTGCTCGATGCCGTGGGTCTGGCGCTGGTAGAACAAGCCGGCGATCAGCCGCACCTTCTTGCCGGCCGGAGAGGCGAAGCGAAGCTCGTGGCTCTGCTTGGTGTAGGTGTCGTCCGAAACGATATACTGGTTCGGGTTCACCAGATTGCCGGCATTGTCGTAGAAATAGGCGCCGTATCCGGCCAGCGCATCGTAGAAATAGGAATAATCGACGTAGTCAGACTGGCCGTCGACCTGGCGCTGCATGTAGGCGCCGGCATAGGTCATGTCGAAATTGCCGATCTTGCCCTCAACGGTCAGCGCCGCCTGATACCAGCGGTCCTCGAAATGCTCGGGATTGAACTGGCGGACCTGCAGCTCGCCAAGTCCGGATTCCTGCGCGAATGTGCCGTCGCTGACCTGCTTCTGGGCCATCAACTGCGGCAGGATCGTCCAATTGTCGTCGAGCTCGATTTTGAGCGCAGCGCGCGCGCCGAAGGTCTCGACGTCGTTATAGTCCTCCTCGACCAGATCGTCGTTGTCGAAGGTGATACCGGAAGTCGGAAAGGTCAGCGAACCCGGGATATTGTCGATATAGCCCGCATCCTTGCGGTACCAGCCGACCACCCGCACCGCGGCCCGGTCGGAGATCGGGGCGTTGATGAACGCCTCGCCCATGTGGCCGAATTCGCCGTGCGAGACCTTGTTCAGCTCGACATTCGCTTCTCCGTAGAAGCCGCTGGTGTCGGGCTTGTTGGTGATGATCCGAACGGTGCCGGCTTGGCTGGAGGCGCCGTAGAGCGTGCCCTGCGGCCCGGCCAACGCCTCGACCCGGGCGATGTCGAAGACGTGGATGTCCAGTGCGCCGGTGATGGTGGTGATCGGCTGCTCGTCGAGATAGGTGCCGACGCTGGGCAGCGAGGCGGAGTGGTTGGCGTTCTCGCCCGAAGCGACGCCGCGGAAATAGACGTTGTTGAAGCCCGGGCCGCCGCTCTGCACCGAGATGCTCGGGATGTTGCGGGCATAATCCTGGAAGTCGTTGACCTGGAGCTGGTCCAGCTTTGCGGTGCTGAGTGCAGTGATCGCGATCGGCACGTCCTGCAGATTTTCCTCGCGCTTCTGCGCAGTGACGATGATCTCGTCCTCGTCGCTGATCCGGCTGCCGCTGGTGTCAGCCTGATCGTCGGCGCCGCTCGCATCGCCGGAAGCAGGCGCCTCCTGCGCAAGCGCGGTGCCGCTACTCAACGCCATCGTCGATGCGAGGAGCGAAAAGCCGACGGCGCGAACGCCTTTGCGGGGGT
>DASWMM010000281.1:0-5488 GCA_036399755.1 Allosphingosinicella sp. | reverse complement strand
CGGGTGGCGCTCGGCGGGGCAGCGGAACTCGAGCGCGCGGTGGCCGCCGCCGCCGCCGCGCAGCCGGCCTGGGCCGCGACCAATCCGCAGCGCCGCGCCCGCGTCATGTTCAACTTCAAGGCGCTCGTGGAAAAGAACATGGAGGACCTCGCCCTCCTCCTCTCCTCCGAGCACGGCAAGGTCATCGCCGATGCCAAGGGCGACATCCAGCGCGGCCTGGAGGTGATCGAGTTCGCCTGCGGCATCCCCCATGCTCTAAAGGGCGAATATACCCAAGGCGCCGGCCCCGGCATCGACGTCTATTCGATGCGCCAGCCCTTGGGCATCGTCGCCGGCATCACCCCGTTCAACTTCCCCGCGATGATCCCGATGTGGATGTTCGGCGTCGCCATCGCCTGCGGCAATGCCTTCATCCTCAAGCCGTCGGAGCGCGACCCCAGCGTCCCCGTCCGCCTCGCCGAGCTGATGAAGGAAGCGGGGCTTCCGGACGGCGTCCTCCAAGTCGTCCACGGCGACAAGGAGATGGTCGACGCGATCCTCGATCATGACGATGTGAAGGCGATCAGCTTCGTCGGCTCCTCCGACATCGCCCAATATATCTACAGCCGCGGCACCGCGAAGGGGAAGCGCGTCCAGGCCTTCGGCGGCGCCAAGAACCATGGCATCGTCATGCCGGACGCCGACCTCGATAGCGCGGTGAAGGACATCCTCGGCGCCGCCTACGGCTCGGCCGGCGAGCGCTGCATGGCGCTCCCCGTCGTCGTCCCCGTGGGCGAGAAGACCGCCAACGACCTGCGCGCCAAGCTCATCCCGGCGATCGAGGCCCTGCGCGTCGGCGTGTCGACCGATGCCGAGGCCCATTACGGGCCCGTCGTCAACGCCGCCCACCGCGCCCGGATCGAAAGCTACATCCAGATGTGCGCCGACGAAGGCGGCGAGCTGGTCGTCGACGGCCGCGGCTTCAAGCTTCAGGGCCACGAGGAAGGCTTCTTCATCGGCCCCACCTTCTTCGACCATGTGAAGCCGCACTTCCGCTCCTACCAGGAGGAGATTTTCGGCCCCGTCCTCCAGATGGTCCGCGCCGACAGCTTCGAGGAAGCGGTCCGCCTCCCCTCCGAGCACCAATATGGCAACGGAGTCGCCATCTTCACCCGCAACGGCCACGCCGCCCGCGAGTTCGCCGCCCGCGTCGATGTCGGCATGGTCGGCATCAACGTGCCGATCCCGGTCCCCGTCGCTTATCACAGCTTCGGCGGCTGGAAGCGCAGCGCCTTCGGCGACATCAACCAGCACGGCATGGAAGGCATCCGCTTCTACACCAAGACCAAGACAATCACGCAAAGGTGGCCGGATGGCTCGGTGACCGGCGAGAACGCCTTCGTTATTCCGACGATGGGGTGAGGATCAGCCTTATGCGCCACCACTCACACCCCATTCGTTTCGAGCGAAGTCGAGAAACGCTTGCAACGCGTCCGTACCAGCGTCTCTCGACTTCGCTCGAGACGAACGGAGGGTGGGTTTGGCTGGTGCGCTTGTTGCTGGCCCTTCTGCTGGTTCCCCTAGCGGCTTGCGCGACATCTACCGGTGCCGGTCCCAGTGGCGGCGCACCCGCGGCCACCAAGCGCATCGCCCTCACCTTCGACGATGTCCCCCGAGGACCCGGCGCCTTCCTCACCCAGGAGGAGCGCACCGACCGGTTGATCGCGGCGCTCAAGGCGGCGCGGGTGCGGCAGGCGGCGTTCTTCGTGAATCCAGGCAATATCGCCGATCCGGGACGTGCCGGGGCGGAGGCGCGGATCGCGCGCTATGTCCGCGCCGGGCATGTGCTCGCCAACCACAGTTTCACGCACCCGCACCTCAACGCCACGTCGGCCACCGACTACCTGGCGAACATCGACCAGGCCGAAGCCTGGCTGAAGGGCCGCGAAGGGCGGCGGCCGTGGTTCCGCTTCCCCTTCCTGGACGAAGGCGGAACGGACAAGGCAAAGCGCGATGCGATCCGCGCGGGCCTTGCCCAGCGCGGTCTCAAGAACGGCTATGTCACAGTCGATGCGTCCGACTGGAACATGGAGGCGCTGGCCATCGATGCCAAAGAGGCAGGCAAGACCATCGACATGGACGCGCTGCGCGATCTTTATGTCGAGAGCCATGTCCAGGCCGCCGAGTTCTACGACGGCCTTGCCCGCAAGGCGCTCGGCCGCTCGCCGGCGCACGTCATGCTCCTCCACGAGACCGATCTTGCCGCCTTCTGGATCGACGACATGGTCGCCGCGCTTCGCCGCGCCGGCTGGGAGATCGTGTCCGCCGACGAAGCGTTCGCCGATCCGATCTCCGCGCTGATGCCCGACGTGCCTTCGGCGCAGGGCACGCTCACCGAAGCGCTCGCCTGGGAGAAAGGCCTGCCCGCGCCGCGTTGGTACGAGCGCAACACCATCAGCCTCGCGAACCGCCTGTTCGCGACACGCGTCCTCAAGGAAACACCCGCCCCATGAGCCAGTTCGACCTCACCGACGAGCAGCGCCAGATCCAGGAGATGGCGCAGGCCTTCACCGCCGACGCGATCACGCCGCACGCGGCGGAGTGGGACGAAAAGCACATCTTCCCGCGCTACACGATCAAGGCGGCGGCGGAGCTCGGCTTCGGCGCGATCTATGTGTCGGAGGAGAGCGGCGGTATCGGCCTCGGCCGGCTCGAGGCGGCGCTGATCATGGAAGCGATGGCTTATGGCGATCCGTCCACCTCGGCGTTCATCTCCATCCACAACATGGCGTCGTGGATGATCGACCGCTTCGGTTCCGAAGCGGTGAAGAGGAAGTACCTGCCCTCGATGGTGACCATGGACCAGCTCGGCTCCTACTGCCTCACCGAGCCGGGCTCGGGCTCCGACGCCGCGTCGCTCAAGACCAAGGCGGTGAAGGACGGCGACCATTATGTCGTCACCGGCTCCAAGGCGTTCATTTCGGGCGGCGGCGAGAACGAGATCTACGTCACCATGGTGCGCACCGGCCAGGACGGGCCGAAGGGGATCAGCGCGCTGGTGATCGAGAAGGATATGCCCGGCGTCAGCTTCGGCGCACAGGAGAAGAAGCTGGGGTGGCATAGCCAGCCGACCTGCCAGGTCAATTTCGACGAAGTGCGCGTGCCGTCCGAGAACCTCGTCGGCGCGGAAGGGGAAGGTTTCCGGATCGCGATGATGGGGCTCGACGGCGGCCGGCTCAACATCGGGGCCTGCTCGCTCGGCGGGGCGCAGCGCTGCCTGGACGAGGCGGTCAAGTACACCAAGGAGCGCAAGGCGTTCGGCCAGGCGATCGCCGACTTCCAGGCGACGCAGTTCACGCTGGCCGACATGGAGACGGAACTGCAGGCGGCGCGCATCTTCCTCTACGCCGCGGCGGTGAAGGTGACGGAGAATGCGCCCGACAAGACGCGCTTCGCGGCGATGGCCAAGCGGCTGGCGACCGACACCGGTTCGTCAGTGGTCGATCGCGCGCTGCAGCTTCACGGCGGCTACGGCTACCTGCAGGATTATCCGATCGAGCGCTTCTGGCGGGATCTGCGCGTGCATTCGATCCTGGAGGGAACGAACCAGATCATGCGGGTGATCGTCGGCCGGGACATGCTGCGGCAGTGATCGAAACGTACGTGCAAGAAGCAAAACTCGGTCGTCCCGAGCGTAGTCGAGGGGCGCACGCGAGGAGTCAGAGCCGCCGCCCCTCGACTTCGCTCGGGACGAACGAGGTGCGGGTATGACCCAAGACGTACTTACCCCAAATGACGGCAAAGTCGGGCGACTCCGCCTTGCCCGTCCCAAGGCGATCCACGCGCTTACCCGCGAGATGTGCGTGAGCATGACCGAAGCGCTTGTCGCCTGGCGCGACGACCTTGCCGTGGAAGCAATCATGCTCGACCACGCGGAAGGCCGGGGCTTCTGCGCGGGCGGGGACGTGGTGATGCTCGCGAAGAGCGGCGCCACCGACGGCGCGCTGGCACGGGAGTTCTTCTTCACCGAATACCAGCTCAACCACCTGCTCTTCACCTACGCCAAGCCGACGATCGCCTTCATGGACGGGATCGTGATGGGCGGCGGAGTGGGCATTTCGCAGCCCTGCCGCTTTCGCGTTGCGACGGAGAACACCCGCTTTGCCATGCCGGAGACGGCGATAGGCCTGTTCCCGGACGTGGGCGGCGGCTGGTATCTTTCGCGGCTGCCGGGGCGGACGGGGCAGTTCCTGGCGCTTACCGGGGCGCGACTGGATGGGGCGGAGTGCCTGCATCTCGGGTTGGCAACGCACTACATCTCCTCCTTGGCGCTCGACGACGTCAAGGCGCGCATCCTTGCTGAGCCGCAGCGGATCGATGCCATTCTCGAGGAGTCGTCCGCGCCGGCCCCCGAAGCGCGGATCGCGGCGAACCGGGAGGCGATCGACCGGCTGTTCGCCTCCGAGGACTATGAGGAAATCCTCGCCGCCCTCGAAGCCGACAGCTCCGATTGGGCAAAGGCGGAACTCGCCACCCTCCGCACCAAGAGCCCGCAGGCCTGCAAGGTGTCGCTGCGCATGCTCTACGATGGCGCCCGGGTACAGGATTTCGCCCACGAGATGCGGCAGGAATATGCCGTCGCGACTCGCGTGGTGCAGCGCCACGATTTCGTCGAAGGCGTTCGCGCGCTGCTGATCGACAAAAACAGCCAGCCGCGCTGGGAACCGGCGACGCCCGAAGGGGTCACCGACCACATGCTCGACACCATCTTCGCGCCGATGCCGGAAGGAGAGGAATGGACGCCCTTATGACCTACGAGAATATCCTCATCGAACAGCGCGGCGCGGTGACGCTGGTGACGCTGAACCGGCCCAAGGCGCTCAACGCGCTCAACAGCGGCGTGCTTGCCGAGCTGATTCAAGCCTTTGCGGCTTACGATGCGGACGACACGCAGCGTTGCCTTGTGCTGACCGGGTCCGAGCGTGCTTTCGCCGCCGGGGCCGACATCAAGGAGATGGAAAGCCAGGGCTTTGCAAGCATGTACGGCTCGAACTTCTTTGCCGGTTGGGAGAAGGTGACGGCGACCCGCAAGCCATGGATCGCCGCGGTTGCGGGCTATGCGCTTGGCGGCGGCTGCGAAGTGGCGATGATGGCGGACTTCATCATCGCCGCCGACACCGCCCAGTTCGGCCAGCCGGAGATCAAGCTTGGCGTGACGCCGGGCATGGGCGGCTCGCAGCGCCTTACCCATGCGGTCGGCAAGGCCAAGGCGATGGAAATGTGCCTCACCGGCCGGATGATGGACGCCGAGGAAGCGGAGCGCGCCGGCCTTGTGGCGCGGGTTGTGGCGGCGGATGCGCTGCTCGACGAGGCGATGAAGACGGCCGAGGCGATTGCCGGCATGGCGCCGCTGGCGGCGATGGCGACCAAGGAGCAGGTCATTGCCGCGTTCGATATGGGCCTGGCGCAGGGCTTCGTCTTCGAGCGCCGCCTCTTCCACGGCCTGTTC
>DASWMM010000280.1:0-10691 GCA_036399755.1 Allosphingosinicella sp. | reverse complement strand
ACGCTGTCCACGCCCGCATCCTGCGCGGCGGCGTAGAACGCCTCCCGCCCCCGCGCCACGACGAGGTTAGCGTAGGTCAGAAGGCCCACCGGCACGTCGGGGTGGCGGGCGCGGAAGCCCTTGAGGAGCGCGAAGCAATCGGCGGGGGTCACCCCTCGCGCCAGCGCACGCACGGCGGCGGCCTGGATCACCGGGCCGTCGGCGACCGGATCGGAGAAAGGAATGCCGACTTCCAGCATGTCCGCTCCGCCTTCGACCAGCGCGTCGAGGATTCGGGCGCTGGTTCCCAGGTCGGGATCGCCGAGGATCACGAAAGCGCCGAACGCCCCCTCCCGCCGCGCGCCGAGGCTTTTGAACATCGAGTCGTAGCGGCTCATGCCGTGCCTCCGCCGAGCAGCCGCTGGGCCTGCTCCATATCCTTGTCGCCGCGCCCCGACAGATTGACGACGATCACCGTCTGCTCCGTCGCCGCCTCGGCCATCTTCAGCGCGTGGGAAAGCGCATGGGCGGATTCGAACGCGCAGACGATCCCTTCCGAGCGGGCGAGGAGGGCGAACGCATCGAGCGCCTCGCGGTCGGTGGCGCCGACATATTCGGCGCGGCCGCTGTCCTTCATGAAGCTGTGCTCCGGGCCCACCGCCGGATAATCGAGGCCGGCCGATACGGACCAGGTGTCCGAAATCTGCCCGTCCGCATCGTGGAGCAGGTAGGTCTCCGACCCATGGAGAATGCCAGGGCGGCCGCGCAGCAGGGTGGCGCCATGCTCCTCGCCGTCCAAGCCGCGCCCTGCCGCCTCGACCCCGATCAGCCGCACGCCCCGGTCTTCCACGAAGTCGGCGAACATGCCCATCGCGTTGGAGCCGCCGCCGACGCAGGCCACCACCGCGTCGGGCAGGCGGCCTTCCTCCTCAAGGATCTGCGCGCGCGCTTCCTTGCCGATCACCCGCTGGAACTCGCGCACCATCAGCGGAAAAGGGTGCGGCCCAGCAACGGTGCCGAGCAGGTAATGCGTGTCCTCGAAGCTCGCCGTCCAGTCGCGCAATGCCTCGTTGACCGCGTCCTTGAGCCCCTGCCCGCCGGAGGTCACCGGCACCACCTCGGCGCCCATCAACTGCATCCGGAACACGTTCAATTTCTGCCGCTCGACATCGTGTGCGCCCATGTAGACGCGCGTTTTCAGGCCGAACAAGGCACCCGCAAGCGCGGTGGCTACGCCGTGCTGCCCCGCGCCGGTTTCGGCGATGATCCGCGTCTTGCCCATCCGCCGCGCAAGCAGCGCCTGGGCAAGCACCTGGTTGGTCTTGTGCGCGCCGCCGTGGAGCAAGTCCTCGCGCTTCAGGTAGATGCGGGCTTTCTCCGTGCCGAGGTTGCGGCAGCGGGTCAGCGGCGTCGGCCGCCCGGCATATTTGCTGAGCAGTTCGGCGAGCTCCGCCTTGAAGGCGTCGTCCTCCTGCGCGTCGATAAACGCCTGTTCCAGCGCTTCCAGCGCCGGCATCAGGATTTCGGGAACGTAGGCGCCGCCGAATGCGCCGAAGCGGCCGTCCATCTTCATGACCGGGTCTCCGCCCGCACGGGCATGCGCAGCGCTTCGAAAAAGGCCTGCATCTTGTGTTCGTCCTTCCGTCCCGGCGCCGCTTCGACGCCCGAGCTTACATCGAGGGCATAAGCCCCCAGCTTCGCCGCCCGCGCGGCATTGTTTGGATCGAGCCCGCCGGCAAGGATGCCGGTGCCGAGATCGCCGCGCCCCTCAATGCGGCTCCAGTCGAACGCCATGCCGGTGCCGCCGGAGCGGCCACCCGCCTTGGTGTCGAACAAGGTCCGGTCGGCGCCGAGCCGCGGCTCCGGCAGGTCGCGCCCCACGGCGGCAACGCCCCAGATCTCCGTCGCCTCCGGCAGCAGCGGCTTCAGCGCGCGGATGTACGCCGCATCCTCCTCGCCATGGAGCTGCACCGCCGCCAGCCCAAGCGCCCGCGCCGCATCCGCGACCACCGCCGGCTTCTCGTTGCGGAACACGCCCACGGCCGGAATGCCAGCCGCCGCCGCGACCGCCTCGGCCTGCGCGCGGCTCACGGCACGCGGCGTGCCCGGCACCATGATCAGGCCGGCGAACGACGCGCCCTGCACCGCCGCCATCCGCGCATCCTCCGGATCGGTAAGCCCGCACACCTTGACCCGGCCAAAGGCAAGCGCCCGCGCGGCAAGCGCCGGATCGGCGGCCCGCATCAGCGACGAGCCGACCAGAAAAGCATCGGCATATGGGACCAGCCGCTCCACATCGGCGCGGCCCTCAATCCCCGACTCGGCAACCACCAGCCGGTCGGCAGGCACCAGCCCGGCAAGCCGCTCCGTCACCGCAAGGTTGATGGTCAGCGTCTTCAAATCGCGGTTGTTGATGCCGATGATTCCGGCGCCAAGCGCAACCGCCCGCGCAACCTCTCCCTCGTCATGAGTCTCGACCAAAGCGTCCATGCCGAGCCGCCGCGCTTCCGCCATCACCTCGGCCGCCTCGACGTCGTCCAGCACCGAGAGCATGACCAGCACCGCGTCCGCGCCATGCAGCCGCGCTTCGGGTACCTGCCGGACGTCGATCACGAAATCCTTAGCAAGGATCGGCCCCTCAAACTCCCGCCGCACCGTTGCCAGATCATCCAGCGAGCCTCCGAAATAGGGCGTGTCGATCAGCACGCTGATCGCATCCGCCGAGCCGCGATAGGCGCGCGCGATCACCGCCGGATCGACGGCCTCGCGCAGCACCCCCTTGGACGGAGAGGCCCGCTTCACCTCCATGATGAAGCGTGCGCCCGGCGCCGCAAGCGCCGCCTTCAGGCTCCGCGTCGTCGGCTCGGCGCGGCCGCGCAGCTCCTCAATCGAGACGCCGTCGAACCGCGCAGCAACGTCGATACGCTTGCGGGCGACGATCTCGCCCAGCACGCCGCCGATCTCACGCATTGGTCACCTCGGCGAGCAGCTTGAGCCGTTCGTAGGCAGCGCCGGACGCGATCACATCCTGCGCACGGGCAACCGCCTCCTTCAGCGTAGGCTCCAGCCGCGCCGCCAGAAGCAGCGCACCGGCGTTCAGCGACACCACATCGGCCTCGTCCCGCGATCCCTCGCCCTTCAGCAACGCCGCCATGCGCGCCGCATTCTCCTCGGGGCCGCCGCCCCTCAAATTTTCAAGCGGACGGCGCTCCAGTCCGGCATCCTCCGGCGTCAGCACCAGGCTCTCGAGCGTGCCGTCGAGCACCCGCACCGCCTGCGTGTCGCCGTGCAGCGCCATCTCGTCGATGCCCGAACCGTGCACCACCAGCGCGTTGCGCACGCCGAGCGAAGCCAGCGTCTTCGCCACCGGCTCCAGGTGCCGCGCCTCGGCAACGCCGAGAAGCTGCACCTCGGGCTCCGCCGGATTGAGGCACGGCCCGAGCAGGTTCATAATGGTCCGGACTTTAAGCGCCCGCCGCACCCCTGCCGCATGCCGCAGCCCCGGATGGTAAAGCGGCGCAAGCAGGAAGCACACGCCCGCCGCGTCCAGCGCCCGGCGCGACACTTCTGCGGAAACGTCGAGCTTCACCCCCAACTGCTCCAGCACGTCCGCCGATCCGCAGGGCGAGGTCACCGACCGGTTGCCGTGCTTGGCGACCGGCAGCCCAGCCGCCGCGGACACGAACGCCACCGCCGTGGAGACATTGATCAGCGACGATCCGTCGCCGCCCGTGCCGCAGGTGTCGGCGAACAGGTAATCCGGCCTCTCGAAGGGCGCGTCGGCGGCGCGCAGCGCTCGGGCGGCGCCGATCATCTCGTCCGCCGTCTCGCCCTTGAAGCGCAATGCGATCAGCATCGCGGCGATCGAAGCTTCCGGCAGTTCGCCGGAAACGATGCGGCCGAACAGCAGTTCGGAAGCCTCGCTGTCCAGCGACTCGCCGGAATAAAGCCGCGCAAGAATCGCGTCGGGCGTCTCGGCCGCCATATCTGCGTCGGCAGGCTCGGCGAGGGCGGCATTGGTGGTGCGGTACATCGTTATGGCTTCCTGGAAACGATGGGGACAAAAGAAAAGGCCCGCCGAATGGCGGGCCTCATCGGGTGTTCGGACCTACTTCGTCCCCCTCACCATCGATGCAAGCGCGCCTCCGCGGAGCCGTTCCACCACGGGCGCCAGGCATCCTGAACGGCCGCCGGAGCGGTCGTTGAGCCATAAGCAAAGGTTTTGCGGATCTGCATCGGCGCCCAACTCTCAGCTAAACCCTTTCGCGTCAAGCCGATTCCCGTTTTCGCGCGGCAGGTCGCCCCGACGCAACGGGAAGCTGTTCAGAAACCGTGCAGCGACGGCAGCGTTAGAGACGGACCGGGTCCGAAACGGCGGGCCATCCACTTGGAGTATTTTTCAAATGATGCGTATCCTTCTCAGCGCCTCGATCCTCGCCTTGGCGGCGGTGCCCGCGGCGGCAAGCGCGCAGGGCACGCCCTCGACCATGCAGACGATCAACGGCACCCGCCTCGACATCGTCGCGATCGGCGAAGTGACCCGCGTGCCCGACATCGTCCGGGTCAGCGCCGGTGTGGTCACCACCGCGCCGACCGCCTCGGGCGCGCTTGCGGAGAACGCCCAACGGATGAACAGCGTCCGCCAGGCGCTGCGCCGCGCCGGCATCGCCGATCGCGACATCCAGACCAGTTCGCTCAACCTCTTCCCCGATTACCGGCAGGACGAGCGCACTCAGCAGCAGGTGCTGATCGGCTATCGCGCGTCCAACGAAGTCAGCGTCCGCTTCCGCGACATCGCCAACACCGGCAAGATCCTCGACGCCCTCGTTGCCCAGGGCGCCAACCAGATCAACGGCCCGATGCTCGGCATCGACAAGCCCGAAAGCGCGCTGGACGAGGCACGTGTTCTCGCGATCAAGGCCGCCCGGGCCCGCGCCGAGCTTTACGCCCGCGCCACCGGCAAGCGCGTCGGCCGGATGCTGGTGATCAGCGAAGGCGGCGGTAATTCCGGGCCGATGCCAATGTACCGCGGTGCCGATGTTGGCTTCTTGGCTGCGAGCAAGACGGAGATCAGCCCCGGCGAGCAGAGCCTGAGCGTCAGCGTCGCGGTCAGTTTCGAGCTCGAATAACACACGAAAAAGGGCCGCCCGAACCAGCCGGGCGGCCCTATTCTGCCGCTTCGCAGCGCCGCTTTTAGCGGACGCGCTTGCGGGTGAAGAGGTTGACGATCGCGAGCAGGATCACCGCGCCGACGAGTGCGGCGAGAAGCGTCGGGATGCTCAGCGGGGAGTCGAGGATGTTGCCCCGGGCGCCGAACAGTCGGCCGAGCAGGAAGCTGCCGAGAATCGATCCGACGATGCCGACGACGACGTTGAGCACGATGCCCTGCTGCGCGTCGCGGCGCATGATGATGCTGGCGAGCCAGCCGATGATACCGCCGATAATCAGTGCGATGATGATATTGATCATGAGCTTCCCTCCTGTGTAACCGACGCCGACGAACCGACACAATGGCCCGGCGTTCAGACTTCTAGACGCGCGATCATCCAGCTTGTTCCTGCCCCTTAACGAAACGGGCGTTCCCAGACGGTGACGCAAGCCGGCTTAACAGTTTCGGGAGCGTACCGATAGCGCGGTGCCACTGGCGCGGTTCCGCCGTGGCCTGTATGGCCGCCGCAACCTCGGCCCCGGAGCTCCCATGCGTAAATTCCCGTTGCTTTTCATTGCCATCCCGCTCGCCGCCACGGCCGCCTTCGCCGCCGATCCCAAGGTCGGCGCACGCACCGGAGCGCCCGAACAGCTCTTTGCCGGGATTGGGGAGGGCAATTCGGAAACGGTGCTGGATCAGGAAATCGCCGCCGCGGCGGTTCACCCGCTCGGCTCGCTTGCCAACCCCGTGCGCGTCGGCGGGCCGGAAGGCGCCCAGGCCTATCTTGCCCGTCTGCGCTGCGGCGACGGCTCCCGAGTAAAGGTCGGCGCGCGCGCCGATGGCGGGGTCGGCGCCTTCGGTACGGTGACGGAGCGCTACCCGCTCGACTGCGGCGCCGCCGCGCCAGGCCAGGTCGATCTCATCCTCGATCTCTACCACGAGGAGCATAAGGAAGATCGGGCGCCCGCCGGCCTGCGCATCGAAGCGCGCTGAGCCCGTTTCGCGGCACCACGGGCTTGCGCGGCGCGGGCCATGTCGTCACAAGCGCCGCCATGCGCAAGCTGCTGCGGCGGGCTGGCACCGCTCTCCTCTTTCTCGTGATCGCGCTCTGCCTCGCGCCGAGCCTTGTCATGCCGTTCCTCGACCGCACCTATTACCGAGGCGCGGCCAGCGATCATTATGATGGCGAGCGCTTCTTCAACCCCGGGCCGGCAGACGAGGTTTCCCACGGCGGCCCCGCCCGCTTCTTCAGCCGCTGGTTCAGCGCCAATGAAGAGCGCGCCGCCTGGCCGAAGCGGGTGCCGGTCACCCCCACCGTTCCCCCCCGCCGCGTCACCGGCAACGACATGGTGGTCACCTGGATCGGCCACGCCACCGTGCTGGTGCAGGCGGGCGGCCTCAACATCCTCACCGATCCGGTGTGGAGCGAAACGGTGTCTCCGTTTCCGCCGATCGGGCCCGAGCGAGTGCGGGCACCGGGGGTGCGCTTCGAGGACCTGCCGAAGATCGACCTCGTCCTGATCAGCCACAACCATTACGATCACATGGACTTGAAGACGCTGAAGGCCCTCTGGGAGCGCGACAGGCCGGCGATCGTCACCAGCCTCGGCAACGACACGGTGCTGAAGAACGCCGGCATCGGTTCGCAGGCCGGTGACTGGGGCGCGGCGATCGGACTGTATCCAGGGTGCACAGCCACTATGCGGTGCCGTCCCTCCGCCACCGTCACGATTGAGCGCAACCACCATTGGGGCTCACGCTGGGGCGCCGACCGCAACCGCGCGCTCTGGTCCGCCTTTGCCGTGCGAACCGAGGCGGGGAATATCTTCTTCGCCGGCGACACCGGCTGGGGCGACGGCAACTGGGCCGACGAAGCCGCCAAGCGCGGTCCCTATCGCCTCGCCATCATTCCGATCGGCGCCTACGAACCGCGCGACGTGATGAAGGGCAACCACATCAACCCCGACGAAGCCGTAGCGGTGTTCGGCAAGCTCAAGCCCACCGCCGCGCTCGGCATACACTGGGGCACGTTCCAGCTCACCTTCGAAGGCATCAATGACCCGCCGAAGCGGCTCGCGACGCTCAGAAAAGAGCGCGGCATCGCCCCCGAGGCGTTCCGCGTGACGGAGGCCGGGCAGAGCTTCCAAGTTCCCGCGCGCTGAGGCGCGGCAACACCTACGCTCGAACGTCCACCGTCACCCCCGCGAAAGCGGGGGTCCCGCTTCTTCTTCTCCTCGCAAGTCCAAAGATAAAGAAGCGGGATTCCCGCCTTCGCGGGAATGACGGGCAGAGTACGCGGCGCTTTGAGGTGGAGCCGCCACGCCGCCCCCGGCTCAGCCCCCCGTCCGCTTCTTGGGGACATCGTCCTCCAGAATATCGGCATCCTCAGCACCGGCAGGGCAGTCGCCCAGGCGCCGGCCGGTGCTGCGCGTCCTGGTCGTCATCGCCATGCCCTCCCCCTTCATCTCGGTGCGGCTGGTGACGTCGAAGCGGGTTGGCTCGTAATCGCCGGCCATCACCAATGTCACCCCGCCTGTGCCGCCGGTGCCGGGGCAGGTCATCGTGCCGGCGATTCGCCCGTCCTCACCGGGGTGCCCTCCGCCTTGCTATGGTGCTCCACCGACGATTCCTCGCTGCCAACCCTACGGAACACCACTTCCAACGCGCGACTCAGCGAAGCCTGTACCAAAAGCTTCCTTTGAAATTGTTTTGAACGTTCTCTGCAGTGTCAAATTCCACGTCGACGGATGGATACCATTCACCCCTCCCTTTTTCCCTCGCAAGCTCTTCAGACATGTATTTCTGGACCTCAGGTAGCAACCCTTTCGTCTCAGCCGTCCTTAAGTCGCTAGCGCTCTCGAAGAAGACATAGCCCCTGAAGTTCACGTCACCCTGCGGCAGAATAAACACTTTGATGATTTCTACGCTGTCTGCGAAGTGACGCACCACGCCCTCGCATATATCATCAAGCCCTTCCCATTTATCCGAATTCTTTCGGTAAAGGCGATCGAACTCCTCGTCTTTAGGAATTTCGATATACTCAGTCACCGGCAGCCTCCACAATGGGATTTGGCTTACTCATTAGCGATAGCTTCAGCGACCGCCCCCCCCAATTGCTCCACCAGCCGCTCCTCGTCCGCTTGGTTGTTGTAAAGGTGGGGCGTGATCCGCATCGTCTCGCCGCGAAGGCTGACATGCACATTCGCCTCGGCGAGCCGCGCCTCGATGCCCTCCGGCAGTCCGCCGGCGAAGCGCACGGAAAGGAAGTGCGGCGCCTGCCCCGCATCGGCCGCGATCCCGAACTCCGCCAGCCGTTTGCGGAGCCGGGCCGCCGTGGCGCCCAGGGTTTCGGCGATGTTGCCGACGCCCCAGTCGAGGAGCTGGCGCACCGCCGCGCCCGCGACCGGCAGAAGCGCGAAGTTCGACCGCTCGCCCATGTCGAAGCGGCGGGCGTTGGGCTCCAGCGCCTCGGCATAGGCCGCGAGGGTGCGGAAATCGTGGGCACCGGCGCGGGTGATCCAGCCTTCCTCCAGCGGCCGCCCGCTTTGGTGGCGCGGCGCGACGTAGAGGAAGCCCAGCGAGTAAGGCCCAAGCAGCCATTTGTAGGACGCGGCGATCATATAGTCCGGGTCTATTGCGGCGAGGTCGAGCGGCAAGGCACCCATCGACTGGGTGGTGTCGAGCACCAGCACCGCGCCCACCGCCCGGCAGCGCCGCGCCACCGCCTCCAGGTCGATGACGATGCCGTGCACCCAATGGACGTGCGGCGCGACCACCAGGGCGGTGTCTTCGTCGATCGCGTCCAGGATCGCCGCGCTCCAGTCACCGCCCGCCTCCGGCTTGGCCACCGTCACCACCCGCGCGTCCGCCTGCTTCGCCAGCGCCCGCGCCGCGAAGATGCCGGACGGGAAGTCGTCGCCAAGCGTGACAACCGTCTGCCCGGGCTTCACGCGGATGTTCCGCATCGCGGTCGCCATGCCGTAGCTCACCGACGGCACGATCGCGACATCGTCCGCCGCCGCGCCGATCAGCCGCGCGTACAGCCCACGCACCTCCTCAGCTTCATCAAAGAAGTGGCCGGCCTTGATCTCCCACGGATGCGCCTTGCGCCCCAGCCCCCGCCGCCCCGCCTCCCCCGCGGCGTTGAGCAAGGGCGACATCTTTGCGCAGTCGAAATACGCGACACTTTCCGCAACATCGAAGAGCGCGCGCTGGCAGGGGATAAGGCTCACTCAGCCGCCCCGGCTGCCCGATTTTTCAAGCCCCGGCTCCTCGGCCGCGGCACAGGTGGCGCCCGTCTTGCGGCCGGTTATCTTGCGGGTCATTGCGAAGTCTCCGGGGCCCGACAGGTAGGTCAGGGTTTCGACGGTGCCCTCGAAGCTGGTGCCGGTATAGCTGCCCTGCACCGTTTGCATCATGTCGCCGTTGATACCCGCACGGGTGCACTTCAGCGACACGTTGATCCGGCCGTTGCGGATGTAGCTGCTCTGGGTCTGGCACTTATAGCCTGGGCCAGCGAACAATTCGCCCGGCGGGCTCGCCTCGCCGCCGGCGGGGATGCAGGTGGGGCCGCTTTCCTTGTCGCCCACCGCCGCCTTCACCGCCGGCGTCGTCTTGTCCGTGGAGCGGATGGCGGTGACCTCAAAGCTCGTCTCCCACTGCCCGGCTTCCACCGTCGCGGCTTGCGCTTGCCCGGCCTTTTTCTCTTCCCCCGCGCCGCCGCAGGCGGCGAGCAGGCACGCGGACAACATTGTCAGATTACGCATGGTGGCATTTCCCCTTTGTTATAGCCGGCACGCTAGCGCGGAGCGTGGGGAATGACCATATGGGCACCATGGCAATCACGATCAGGACCGGCCTTCAAGAGCCGGAGACCGGAGCGGATTTCGTTCCCCACCGGCCGCAGCGCCCCGAGAAAGCGGAAGGCGGGCGTGCGTTCAAGCTCGTCTCCGAATATTCGCCCTCCGGCGACCAGCCAGCGGCGATTTCCGAATTGACCAGCTCGGCCCGTGACGGCGAGCAGACCCAGGTCCTGCTCGGCGTCACCGGTTCGGGCAAGACCTTCACCATGGCCAAGATGATCGAGACGCTGCAGCGCCCGGCGCTGGTGCTCGCTCCCAACAAGATCCTGGCGGCCCAACTTTATGGCGAGTTCAAGAGCTTTTTCCCGCACAATGCCGTCGAGTTCTTCGTCAGCTATTACGATTATTATCAGCCGGAAGCCTATGTTCCGCGCTCCGACACGTACATCGAGAAGGAGTCCTCGATCAACGAGGCGATCGACCGGATGCGTCACTCGGCCACGCGATCGCTGCTGGAGCGGGACGATGTGCTGATCGTCGCCTCGGTATCGTGCCTCTACGGCATCGGCTCGGTCGAGACCTATTCGGCGATGATTTTCGACCTGAAGAAGGGCCAGACCGCCGACCAGCGCGAGATCATCCGGAAGCTCGTCGCGCTTCAATATAAGCGCAACGACCAGGCGTTCGCGCGCGGCAATTTCAGGGTGCGCGGGGATTCGCTCGAACTTTTCCCCTCGCACTATGAAGACACCGCCTGGCGG
>DASWMM010000279.1:0-4942 GCA_036399755.1 Allosphingosinicella sp. | reverse complement strand
CGTCCACCCGGATATCGGCGGCTCGGCGGAACTGGCGGAGCGGGTCAACGTCGCCCGCGACACGCTGGTCGCCGAAATGAACCGCAGGACGCCTCGCGCGTCTTAAGGCGGATCATCCTTTTCCCCTTAGCTGGAGCCCCGAATGAGCCATCGTTTTCACCCCACCACTCTGCGCGAATACGACATCAGAGGGATTTATGGGGAGACGCTGGCGGACGGGGACGGCTACGGCGTCGGCCGCACCTTCGGCACCCTGGTGCGCCGCGCGGGCGGCTCCAAGGTCGCAGTCGGGCGCGACGGACGGGTGAGTTCGCCGGCTCTGGAAGCGGAGCTGCTGCGCGGCCTAAAGGATTCCGGCGTGGATGCGGTGCGGATCGGCATTGGGCCGACGCCGATGCTGTACTGGGCCGAGGCCGAGCTTGACGTCGACGGCGGCATCCAGATCACCGGCAGCCACAATCCGGGCAATTACAACGGCTTCAAGATGGTCCTGAAGCACGCCGCCTTCTTCGGGTCCCAGATCCAGGAGCTTGGCCGGATGGCGGCCGCCGCCGAGTGGGAGGAAGGCTCCGGCTCGGTCTCGGATGAAGACGTGATCGACCGCTACGTCGATCGTCTCGTCCAGGATTTCGACGGCGACGCCTACCGGATCGGGTGGGACGCTGGCAACGGCTCGGGCGGCGAAGTGGTCGAGAAGCTGATCAAGAAACTGCCCGGCGAGCACTTCACCTTGTTCACCGACATCGACGGCACCTTCCCCAACCACCATCCCGATCCCACCGTGGAAGCGAACCTCGAGGATCTGAAGCGCCTGGTGCGCGAAGAGAACCTGGATTTCGGAGTTGCCTTTGACGGCGATGCCGATCGGATTGGGGCGATTGACGGAGAGGGTCGGGTAATTTGGGGCGATCAGCTCCTCGCCGTCCTTGCCGAGCCGGTGCTTCAGGAGCTGCCGGGATCGACGATTATTGCCGACGTCAAGGCAAGCCAGGCGCTTTACGATCGCATCGCTGAGCTCGGCGGCAAGCCGCTGATGTGGAAAACGGGGCACAGCCTGATCAAGTCGAAGATGAAGGAAACCGGCGCGCCTTTGGCCGGAGAGATGAGCGGCCACATCTTCTTCGCCCACCAATATTACGGCTTCGACGATGGCATCTATTCCGCAGTTCGCCTGATCCGCGCCGTCACCCGCCTGGGCGGCTCGCTGACCGCGATCCGCTCCGCCATGCCGGAGATGATCAACACGCCCGAAATGCGTTTCCAGGTCGATGAAAGCCGCAAGTTCGCGGTGGTGGACGAAATCCTCGCCCGCCTGGCGGCGTCCGGAGCGCAGGTCGACAACACCGACGGCGCGCGCGTCAACACCGCCGACGGCTGGTGGCTGCTGCGCGCCTCCAACACCCAGGACGTGCTCGTCGCCCGCGCCGAAGCCAAGGACGAAGCCGGCCTCGAGCGGCTCATGGCCCAGATCGACGAACAGCTCGCCGCCTCCGGCCTCGAACGGGGCGAGCAGGTCGCCCACTGATGCCCAAGATCTACCCCGAGGCGCTGCTGTTCTGCATCCTGTGGGCGGCGCTTGCCATCTTCGGGTGGGTCCGCGTCGGCTGGCAAGCCGGCGCCGCGCTCACTCTCGGCCTGTTCGTGATCATCATGCCGGCAAGCGCCATTACGCTGACCAAAACCGGCAACTTCGCCCTGGAGCGCGGGGTCCGCTGGGCGATCCTCGTTGTGGCGGCAGTGATTACCCTGTCGCTGGCCGATCTCGGCGGCTGACTCGCTCGAACAGCCATACCCGAATCGCGCTGCCCAGATTAGAGGGCTCCGCCTCCTCCACCCGCGCCGCATCGATCCGGGCCACGAGCGCATTGAGCGGCACGCTTTCCGCCTCCGCTGCGTCGCGAAGCGCATCCCAGAACACCGGCTCCAGGCTGATCGACGTGGCGTGACCCGCGATCATCATCGATCGTTTAACGGGCCCCGCCACGTGCTGCAGCCTTAATACATGTGCTGACCGCCGTTGATCGACAGCGTGCTTCCCGTGACGAAGCCAGCATCCTCGCCGCAAAGGAAGACAACACCGCGTGCAATCTCCTCGGCCTTTCCGAGGCGGCCGACCGGGATCTTGGCGACGATCTTCTCCAGCACTTCCGGCGGGACCGCGGCGACCATTTCCGTGTCGATATAGCCCGGCGCGATCGCGTTCACCGTTACGCCGCCCCGCGCGCCTTCCTGGGCGAGCGCCTTGGTGAAGCCGTGGATGCCGGACTTGGCCGCGGCATAGTTCACTTGGCCGTATTGGCCGGCCTGGCCGTTGATCGATCCGATGTTGACGATGCGGCCGAATTTGCGGCTCTGCATGCCTTCGAACACCGCCTTGGCCATGTTGAAGCAGCCGCCGAGGTTTACGTCGATGACCTCATCCCAGGACTGGCGCGTCATCCGCTTCATGGTGCCGTCGCGGGTGATGCCGGCATTGTTGACCAGCACGTCGATCGGCCCAAGCTCGGCTTCGATCCGGGCGCAGCCTTCCGTGCAGGCGTCGAAATCCGAGACGTCCCATTTGTACGCCTTGATGCCGGTGCGCTCGGTGAATTCCGCCGCTTTCTGCTCGTTGCCCGCGTAGACCGCGGCGACGGTTACGCCTTGATCGCGTAGCGCGACGCTGATCGCTTCTCCGATGCCGCGGGTTCCGCCGGTAACGACTGCAACGCGTGCCATACTCGCCTCTCCTGTTGTTTTCTATCTTCGCGCTTACGGAACGCCCAACCATCCTTCAAGTTCGCGTGCAATTATGCTGCGCAGCATTTCCAGCCCAACAGGGCTGTCGTTGAGGCATGGGAGGTAGGCGAAGTCGGTGCCGCCCGCTGCCACGAACGTATCGCGCCCACGGATCGCCAGCTCCTCCAGCGTCTCCAGGCAATCGGCGGAGAAGCCCGGCGCGAAGATCGCCACCTTGGTTTTGCCCTGCCCGGGCAGGGCGGCGAGCGTGGTGTCCGTCGCCGGCTCCAGCCACTTGGCGCGACCGAAGCGCGACTGGAAGGTGACGAGCAGTTCGCGCCCCATCGCTTCCGAAAGGAGGCGCGCCGTTTTGCGGCAATGGCAGTGGTACGGGTCCCCGAGCTCCAGCGTGCGCTGCGGCATGCCGTGGAAGCTGGCGAGCACCGCATCCGGATAGAAGTCCAGCGCAGCAAGACCCTCCTCCAGCCGCGTCTTAAGCGCCGCGATATAGGCGGGCTCCTCATAATAAGGCGGCAGCGTCCGCACCGCCGGCTGCCAGCGCATGCGGCGCAGATGCAGGAACGCCTCGTCATTGGCTGTTGCAGTCGTTGCTGCGCAATATTGCGGATAGAGCGGGGCGATCAGGATGCGCTCGCAGCCCTGCCCCTTCAGCGTCTCGATCTTCTCAGCGATCGCCGGTTTGCCGTAGCGCATCGCGTGATCGACGATCACCCCTTCGCCCCACGCGCCCTGCAGCGCCAGTGCCTGCCGCGCGGTGATCGCGGCGAGCGGCGAGCCTTCCTCCGTCCACACCTGGCCATAGGCATGGGCGGATTTCTTGGGCCGGGTGGTGAGGATGATGCCGCGCAGGATCGGCTGCCAGACGAGCTGCGGGATTTCCACCACGCGCGGATCTGACAGGAATTCTTTGAGGTAGAGCTTCACCGATCCGGGCTCGGGCGAATTGGGCGTGCCGAGGTTGATCAGCAGCACGCCGACCTTCGGTGCCGGGATCGGCGGGTGATCGGCGGGCGGGATCATGCGGGGTTTCCGATCGCGAGCGGCAAAGCGCGCAGGCGCCGGCCGGTAAGGGCGTGAAGAGCGTTGGCGATGGCCGGCGCCGCGGTCGGCACGCCAAGCTCGGTGACTCCGCCCGGCGGCTCCTCGCTTTCGAGCAGCTCCACCGTCACCTCCGGCGAGCGGGCAAGCGTCGGGAAATCGAGATGCCCGAAGCCGCGCTGGGCCACCACGCCGCCTTCGAAGCGGATCGCATTGCCGGTCGCCGCCGCTATTCCGAACAGCAGGCCGCCCTCCACCTGCTGGCGCACGATGTTGGGGTTGATCGCACGCCCGCAATCCACGGCACACACCGCGCGCAGCACCCGGATGCGCTGGTCCGGCTCCACCTCGATCTCGACCACCGTGGCGATGTGCGAGCCGAAGGCGCTGTGCGCGGCAATCCCCATGGCGCTGCCCGCCTGTCCCCCGTCCCAGCCGCCAAGCGCCGCCGCCGTGGACAGGCAGCGCGCAAGCCGCGGGTTCTCGCCCAGCATCTGCATCCGAAAGGAGAGCGGCTCGACATTCGCGATTCGGGCGAGTTCGTCGACGAAGCTCTCCATGAAAAACGCGGTGTACCCATGCGCGCCCGAGCGCCACAGGCCCGTGCGCGCCTTCGTCTCCGCCGCAAGGTAATCGACCGCGACGGCGGGGATGGTGTAAGGCGGCACCGCGCCGGCGGTTGGATCGGCCGGCCCGCGCAGCAACCGCGAGTCCGAGCCAAGGCGCGCCTCGATCTGCTCCGAAGCATTGGCCGCCGCGATTCGCGCCTGCCAGCCGAGCAGCACGCCGCCGTCGGCCATCCGGGCAATGAGCTCTCCGCGTGCCGCGGGGCGGAGCGTGTCGCCAAGCGTTTCCTCGCGCCGCGACCAGACGACCTGCACCGGGCGCCGCATCTTTCCCGCGAGCACCACCGCCTGCTCGATCGCGGCAACCTCCGCCTTGCGTCCGTAGCCGCCGCCGATCAGCATTGGGTAGAATGTCACCCGCCCCGGCGGGAGGCCGGCCACTCGCGCCGCGGCGTCGCGGGCGATGCCCGGCACCTGGCTTGGGGCCCAGATTTCGAGCTCGTCGCCGGTGAAGCGCGCGGTCGCGGTCAGCGTCTCGAGCGGCGCGTTGGCCATCGGCGCGGCACTGTAGGTGGCGCGCTGCACCGGCCCGGCCGAGA
>DASWMM010000278.1:0-8756 GCA_036399755.1 Allosphingosinicella sp. | reverse complement strand
GAGCTCCCGGCCGACCTAACCCCCGAATTCCACGGCTTTGCGGGGGCCGCGCTCGACCGGCCGGTCTATCTCGGCGGCACGATGGGCTTCGAACATGCCACGGTCCGGGAGCTGGTCGAGTGCCTGCGCGCCAATTACTGCGGCAACGTCGGCCTCGAATATATGCATATCAACGATCTGGAGGAGCGGCGTTTCCTCCAGGAGCGGATGGAGGGTCGCGACGCCACGATCAGCTTCACGGTTCTTGGCAAGCAGTCGATCCTCCAGAAGGTGATCGAGGCCGAGCAGTGGGAGAAGTTCCTCGCTCGCAAATATGTCGGCACCAAGCGCTTCGGGCTCGACGGCGGCGAATCGATGGTGCCGGCGCTCGAGGCGGTGATCAAATATGGCGGCCAGTATGGCGTGCAGGAGATCGTCTTCGGCATGGCCCATCGCGGCCGGCTGAACGTGCTCGCCAACGTGATGGCCAAGCCGTACCGGGCGATCTTCTCCGAATTCGCCGGCGGCTCGGCCAACCCGGAGGATGTCGGCGGATCGGGCGACGTCAAATACCACCTCGGCACCTCCTCGGACCGCGAGTTCGAGGGCGTGAAGGTGCATTTGTCGCTGCTGCCCAACCCGTCGCACCTCGAGGCGGTGAACCCGGTGGTGCTCGGCAAGGTTCGTGCGAGCCAGACGGCGCGCGGCGACAAAGAGGGCACGCAGGTGCTTCCGGTGCTGCTCCACGGCGACGCCGCTTTCGCGGGGCAGGGCATCGTGGCCGAGATCATGGCCTTTTCCGATCTGCCCGGATACGGCACCGGCGGGACGCTGCACTTCGTCATCAACAACCAGGTCGGCTTCACCACCTCTCCGCAATTCGCGCGCTCGTCGCCTTATCCGTCGGACATCGCCAAGATGGTCCAGGCGCCGATCCTGCACGTCAACGGCGACGATCCCGAGGCGGTGACCTTCGCCTGCAAGCTCGCGATCGAATACCGGCAGGAATATAAGCGCGACATCGTGATCGACATGTGGTGCTACCGCCGCTTCGGCCACAATGAGGGCGACGAGCCGAGCTTCACCCAGCCGCTGATGTACGCCGAAATCCGCACCCACCCGCCGATCAGCGACATCTATGGCGCGCGGCTGGTGGCGGAGGGCGTGGTCGACCGCGCCTGGATCGACGGGCGGATCGCCGAGTTCACCGCCTGCCTGGAGAACGAGTTCGAGGCGGCGAAGAGCTACCTGCCCAACAAGGCGGATTGGTTCGAGGGGCGCTGGAGCGGGCTTGGCCGTCCCGATACGCCGGAGACCGGGCGCCGCAATGCGGAGACCGGTTTGGACGAGGAGGCGGCGCGCGATCTCGGCCGGATCCTCACCACGGTTCCGCAAGGGCTGACGGTTCACAAGACGCTGCAGCGGATCGTCGATGCGCGGCGCGCGATGTTCGAGAGCGGCGCGGGCTTCGACTGGGCGACCGCGGAGGCGCTGGCGTTTGCCGGGCTGGCGCGGGAGAAGTACAACGTGCGCCTCTCCGGCCAGGACAGTGGCCGCGGCACCTTTTCGCAGCGCCACAGCGTCTGGGTCGATCAGACGGATGGGCATAAATATATCCCGCTCGCCGAGGTCGGCCCCGGGCGTTTCGAGGTGCGCGACAGCCCGCTTTCGGAATTCGGCGTGCTCGGCTTCGAGTACGGCTTCGCGCTGTCCGATCCGCACACTTTGGTGCTGTGGGAGGCGCAGTTCGGCGATTTCGCCAACGGCGCGCAGGTGATCATCGACCAGTTCATTGCGAGCGGAGAATCGAAGTGGCTTCGCGCCAACGGGCTCGTGATGCTGCTTCCGCACGGCTATGAGGGGCAGGGGCCGGAGCACAGCTCGGCGCGGCCGGAGCGCTATCTCCAGCTCTGTGCCGAGGACAATATGCAGGTGGCGAACTGCACCACGCCGGCCAATTATTTCCACATATTGCGCCGCCAGATGCACCGCGAGTTCCGTAAACCGCTGATCATCATGACGCCCAAGTCGCTGCTTCGGCACAAACAGGCGGTGTCGCCGCTGTCGGACTTCATCGGCGACAGCCACTTCAAGCGGCTGCTCTCCGATCCGAACGCGCCGGCGGATGCCGAGGTGAAGCGGCTGGTGCTGTGCTCGGGCAAGATCGCCTACGAACTGATGGAAGCGCGCGACAAAGCGGGCGACCGGAGCACCGCGATCGTTCGGGTCGAGCAGCTTTATCCCTTCCCGTCCGAGCCCCTGGTGAAGCGTTTGAAGCGCATGCCGAACCTGGACGAGGTGGTCTGGGCGCAGGAAGAACCACGCAACAACGGCTATTGGAGCTTTGTCGAAGGCTTCGTCGAGCAGTGCCTGGCCGACGCCGGGGCGCGGGTGGCGCGGCCGCGTTATGCGGGCCGCGTGGCTTCCGCGTCGCCGGCCACCGGGCTTGCCAAGCGCCACGCGGCGGAGCAGGCGGCCTTGATCGCCGACGCGCTCGGCCATAGCGATGCCGCAGTGCAGCGCGCAGCGGAGTAAGGACACGATATGGCCACCGAAGTAACCGTCCCGACGCTCGGGGAATCGATCACCGAAGCGACGCTCGGCCAGTGGCTCAAGAAGCCGGGGGACGCGATTGCCGTCGACGAGCCGATCGCCAGCCTGGAAACCGACAAGGTGGCGGTGGAAGTGCCGTCGCCGGTGGCCGGCACGATGGGCGAGCAGCTCGTCGCCGAGGGCGACACGGTGAATGTCGGCGCGGTGATCGCTCGGGTGGAAAGCGGCGCCGGGTCGCCTGCCGCGCCTGCGCCTGCCGCGGCGCCCGCTCCGCCGGCCGCGACACCGGTCAACCCGATCGGGCCAGGCGAGAATGTTGAAGTTCGGGCAGACGACGAGGAAGGCGACTCGGATTCGAATCTGACGCTGTCGCCGTCGGTCCGCCGGCTGGTGCTGGAATTCGGGCTCGACCCGTCCAAGATCAAGGGCACCGGCAAGGACGGCCGCCTGACCAAGGACGACGTGCTGAACGCCGCCCGCAACCAGCCCGCCCCCGCCGCCGAGGCTCCCCCCGCGCCTGCCGCGGCTCCCACCGCGGCGCCTGCCGCTTCCGCTCCGGCGCCTGCAACAGGCGAGCGCCGGGAGGAGCGGGTGCGAATGACGCGCCTCCGCCAGACCGTGGCCAAGCGACTCAAGGAAGCGCTGAACACCGCGGCGCTTCTCACCACCTTCAACGACGTCGACATGACCGAGGTCATGGCGGCGCGGGGTCGCTACAAGGACCTGTTCGAGAAGAAGCACGGCATCCGCCTGGGCTTCATGGGCTTCTTCGTAAAGGCGGCGGCGCTTGCGGCGCGGGACGTGCCGTCGGTCAACGCCTACATCGAAGGCGACGAGATCGTGTACCACGATTATCTCGACGTCTCGGTGGCGGTCTCGGCGCCGAACGGCCTGGTCGTGCCGGTGATCCGCAACGCCCACGCGATGAGCTTCGCCGAGATCGAGAAGACGATCGCCGATTTCGGCAAGCGCGCCAAGGCGGGCACGCTGACCATGGACGACATGAAGGGCGGCACCTTCACCATCTCCAACGGCGGCGTGTTCGGCTCGTTGCTGTCGACGCCGATCATCAACCCGCCGCAGTCGGCCGTGCTCGGCATGCACCGCATCGAGGAGCGGCCGGTGGTGCGCGATGGGCAGATCGTCGCTCGGCCAATGATGTACCTCGCCCTTTCCTACGATCACCGCCTGGTCGATGGCCGCGAAGCCGTCACCTTCCTGGTCCGGATGAAGGAAGCGCTTGAGGATCCGACGCGGCTGCTGATAGACCTGTAAGCATGGACTGGCGCGAGCATATCTATTCCAATCCGGACATTGGCTTCGGCAAGCCGATCTTCCTGGGCACCAGGTTCAAGGTGGAGTTCGTCCTGAAGCTGATGGCGGCGGGTTGGACCGCCGAGCGGATGGCGGAGGAATATCCCGGCATTCTCCCCGAGCATCTGCGGGCCGCCGCCGCCTTCGCGGCCGAACTCATGCACGATGAAGACTTCGTAGCGATCGGGCAGGCGAAAGCCGCTTGAAATTCCTGCTCGACGTTCACATCGCCGGCGCCATTGCGCGGGCGCTGCTTGACGAGGGGCACGATATCATCAGAGCCGCCGTCGATCATGCCACCTCAACCGACACGGAGCTGCTTGCCCTTGCGGTTCGGGAGGAGCGGATCGTGATCACCCAAGACAGCGACTTTTCCGATCTGATCTACGCATGGGGCGTGCCGCCTCCGCCCGCTATCATCTACATTCGCTGCGAGCCGGAGGAACAGCCCGCAATGTCGGCCAGGGTGATCGAAACCCTCGCATCCGGCCGCCTCCATCGCCATATGGCGGTGATCCGGCCGTCAAGCAGCCGCTACCGCCCGCTACCTTGAGAGAGTGCTTGCAATGACTGAGACGAATTTCGACGTAATCGTGATCGGCGCGGGCCCGGGCGGCTATGTCGCTGCGATCCGGGCCGCGCAGCTCGGGCTTAAGACGGCGTGCGTGGAGAGCCGGGAGACGCTGGGCGGCACCTGCCTCAACGTGGGTTGCATTCCGTCCAAGGCGCTGCTCCACGCGTCCGAACTGTTCGAGGAAGCCAATCACGGCACGCTTGCCAAGTGGGGCGTCAAGGTCGGCAATGTCGAGCTCGACCTCGACGTCATGCACGCCGGCCGCCGCGAGGCGGTGGGCGGGCTCACCAAGGGCATCGAATTCCTGTTCAAGAAGAACAAGGTCACCTGGCTCAAGGGCCATGCGAAGTTCACCGGGGCGGGCAGCCTGGATGTCGCGGGCGAGAGCTATACCGCCAAGAACATCGTCATCGCGACCGGTTCTTCCGTGACTCCGCTGCCCGGCGTGGAGATCGACCAGCAGCGCGTGGTGGATTCCACCGGCGCGCTGGAGTTGCCCAAGGTGCCGAACCACCTCGTCGTCATCGGCGGCGGGGTGATCGGGCTTGAGCTCGGCTCGGTGTGGAAGCGGCTTGGTGCGCGCGTCACCGTGGTCGAATATCTCGACCAGATCCTGCCCGGCATGGACGGCGAAGTCCGCAAGGACGCGGCCCGCATCTTCAAGAAGCAGGGCTTCGAACTGATGACCGGCACCAAGGTGACCGGCGTCCAACATCAGGGCGAAGGCGTCGTCGTCACAGTCGAGCCCGCAGCGGGCGGCGAAGCCAAAGCGCTGGAAGCGGATGTGGTGCTGGTCGCCATCGGGCGCCGGCCGAACACGGAAGGCCTCGGCCTCGAAGCCGTTGGCCTGCAGGTCAACAAGCGGGGGCAGATCGACGTCGATCATGATTTCCGGACGGGCGTGCCCGGCATCTACGCCATCGGCGACGTCGCGCCCGGGCCGATGCTCGCCCACAAAGCGGAGGATGAAGGCGTCGCGGTGGCAGAGATCCTCGCCGGCCAGATCGGCATCATCAACCATGAAGTCATCCCGGCGGTGGTCTACACCCATCCGGAAATCGCGTCGGTGGGCCGTACCGAGGAGGAGCTTCGCGAGGCAGGCGCCGACATCAAGGTCGGCAAGTTCCCGATGATGGCCAACAGCCGCGCCAAGACCAACCGCGACACCGACGGCTTCGTCAAGATCATCGCCGACGCGCGCACCGACCGGGTGCTCGGCGTCCACATCATCGCCAGCCTTGCCGGGACGATGATCGCGCAGGCCGCGCAGGCGATGGAGTTCGGGGCGACGAGCGAAGACATCGCCTACACCTGCCACGCCCACCCGACCCATTCGGAAGCGGTGAAGGAAGCGGCGATGGCGGTGACGGGTCTGCCGATCCACATCTGATCGGCAGCCGCATCGGGGTCGCACGCGAAGCCTTCAGCCTTGGCGGGCCGGGCGCTTCAGATAGTGAAAGGGGAACCAGCCGGCGACATATTTCCAGCCTTCCCCCTCCATCTGCCGCAAGGCTGCGGCGGCCGAAAGGGCGATTACCCGCCGGTGCTCCCACGCAAATTCCGAGGCGCGGAAGCGGAGGGTAAGCAGGCCGATTGCGACGAGTTCTCGCCCGGCGCGGCCTTCTTCCGCCATGATCGCTTCTTCGTTGAAAGCGGTGGCCGTGCGGACATGTTCCGCCTGATCCCCAACCCCCTCGGCCGCGTTGCCGCCGCCGAATCGCTGCTGCGCCGCCTGCTTGGTGATGCCGATCAGGCTTCCGATCTCCGCCCAGCTAAGGCCCGCCCGCCGCGCCGCATCGACCCACCGGTGCAGCGAAAGCCGAGCCTCGTCGGAAACCACATGCGCGGTGGTCACCATAACAGCATATTCCTGAGGCGATTTGCCGCTGAATGCGCTCGCCTGCCCCTCATGCCAGGCGATGGGAAGGTAACTCACGGTGTCCCTGAGATCGCGTTCCGCCTTGAAGTCCATGCCACTCTCCCGTCAATATTTTGTTGACCAAGAGTCAATGACGCATTGACGAAACCCTGTCAATCAGACCTTGACGGCACACGAACGAAGGAAGCGGCGAAGGCGTAACGGACCTGCCGATCCGCGTCACTATGGGGAGCTCAGCGGTTCAGGGCGGCCTCGCGTGCGCGCTGGCGGGCGGCAAGCGCCTCGGCCACGGCCGCGGCGAAGGGCGCCTGGACGGCGGGCCATGCCTCCAGCGCTTCGGGGCAAACCTGTCCGGTATCCGCGAGCGAACCGGCCTGTTCGCGCCAGAATGCGTCGATGGCGCCCGCAAGCGCCCGCCCGGTTCTGGTGCCGGTGCTCCACCGGGCGATGTCTTTTTCCTGCACCCGATCTTCGGTGAACCAACGGACCGGCGGGCGCCTGCTGGAGTCCTCGAACGCCATCAACCGCCTGAGCGGCTGCCACGCTTCCGCGCGCTCCGGGATGCGGCTGCGCGCGGCGAGGAACAGATAAGCGCGCCGCAGATCCTCCGATCCAAGCCGCCGCCGGAGATGCATCGCGAAGCGGCCACGAAACTCGGTGTTGCAGGAACGCCCGAAGCTGATTGCGACACCGAACTCGCGCTGGATTACAGCGAAGCCCTTCGCTTTTGCCAGAACATCGGTTCCGGCGAGTATGTCCTCGAAGCTTTCCTCGCCCGCGGCAAGATCCACCTCGTTGGTGGGCCCGCAGCCGCTTTGCCCGATCGGAACCGGCCGAATGTTGGGAACAAGCATCTCCGCGAGCTCCGCCGGTGCATCCACACCCCGCCGCAAGACTTCCTCGGCATCGGCACGCCGGGCGCGGACGCGCTCCCGCCATTCGTGGATCCGCGCCTTTTCCTCTGCGCGTTCGCGTTCGGATTCGGTCTTGTAGGGGGGGCCGCCGATCACCGTCACGGGGTTGGTGAGGCATGCGGCCGCCTGGCTGCCTATCGGCAGAAAAATGGCAAGGGCGCCCCAGGCAGCTAGAAATCGCATCCCGAAAACCTAGCCATCGCTTCTCCCGAGGGCAATTCGCGTCGTGCGCCACGGCGGCGCTTGCGCTCGGCGGCGCTCCCTTGCTTTAAGGCCGTATGAAGGTTCGGCACAATTTGCGGCGCTGGCACATCTGGCTCGGCTGGGTGATCGGCATTCCGTTTCTGCTGTGGACGGTGACCGGCCTCGTCATGGTCGCCAGGCCGATCGAGGAGGTGCGGGGCGAGGGGCTGCTGGGCGAGGCGCCGGTTCTGGCGTCGGGGCTTGTGCCGGTGCCGCCCGCGATTGGCCCGCGCGCTGTGGCCGGGCTGAAGCTCGAGCAACGCGCCGACGGGCCGCGCTGGGTTGTCACCTATGCGGACGGCGCGTCGCGGCTGGCGGATGCCGCCACCGGCCGCCTGCTGCCGCCGCTGAGCGCCGCAGCGGCCGCGCGGGCGGTGGAGGCGCGCTACGCGGGAACCGCCAAGGTCAGCGGCGTGGACCGGATTTCCGCGAGTAAGCCTCCGATCGACTTCCGCCGGCCGATCGACGCCTGGCGGGTGTCGATGAGCGACGGCGCGGGCTTCTACGTCCACGCCGCGACGGGCGAAATCGTGGCGAAACGCACCTCGTGGTGGCGCATCTACGACTTCATGTGGGGCCTCCACATCATGGACCTGGAGACCCGGGAGGACGCGCATAATCCGTGGCTGATCGGCTTCGGCATCGTCTCGCTGGTGACCACCCTGCTTGCCATCGCGCTGCTGCCGCTGACCATCCGCCGCCGCAAGAAAGCCGAAGCCGAGCCCACGGCGGAGTGATAGGAGGCGGCATGGCTCCCGCCGCGCTCATCCCGGTTCTCGATCCGTTGCTCAATTATCTCGATTGGGCAGGGGTCGCCGTGTTCGCGCTGTCGGGCGCCCTGGTCGCGGCGGCCAAGCGGCAGACGCTGGTCACGTTCATCTTCTTCGCGGTGATCACGGGGGTGGGCGGCGGCACCGCCCGCGACCTGCTGATCGGCGCGCCGGTATTCTGGATCCACCAGAATGTAACGGTCCTGATCTGCGTTGCGGCCGCGATCCTGGTCTGGCTGGTACCGGTGCGGGTCTGGCCGGCGCGGGCCTTGCTGTGGCTCGATGCGGCCGGGCTCGCTGCTTACGCCACCTACGGCGCCGCCAAGGGCCTCGGCTACGGCGTCGCGCCCATTCCGGCGATCGGCATGGGCGTTCTGACCGCCTGCCTGGGCGGGATCATCCGCGACGTGCTTGCCGGCGAACCGTCGATCCTGATGCGGCCCGAGTTGTACGTCACAGCGGCGGCGTTATCGTCGGCGTTGGTGGTCGGGTTGCTGGTGATGGGCTTGCCCGGGATGGCCGCGGGCACG
>DASWMM010000277.1:0-4545 GCA_036399755.1 Allosphingosinicella sp. | reverse complement strand
TGTTCGGCGAGCATGATCACGACCGGATCGACGCGCGGGAAATGCTCGGCGGCGCAGGCGGCGCAGCGGCGGCCCCAGCCGGCGCGGAACACCTCGCTTCGCGCGCCGCAATTGGCGCAGAAGCGGTGGCGGCCATGCCATTCGAGCAGGCTGCGCGCGGCGCCCCAGATCGCGGCGTCGGCGGGCGCCATGCGGTTGAGGATGCCGAACACGAACCAGGCGCGCTGGCCGGGTGGGGCGCTGACCAATGGGGCGAAGTGGGGAATGCCGCCGCGCAGGCCGAGGAAGATGAGGTCCGTTTCGCCGGGCGGGAGGGGGGACCAGGTCATTGCGCCGTTGTCGTCCAGGACGGGGTCGAGGCCCGCGAGGTTGAGCAGGCGCGCGTCCGGTTGCGCGGCGAGGGCGGCGATCTTTTCGGCGTCCTGGCGGAGGTTGTCGGCGCGATCGAGGTCGGCGCCGGTGAAGCCGGGTTCGTTCTTCACAACATTGCTCCCGTGCCCTCACCCTTCCCACGGCTTCGCCGCGGGCCCCTTCCCTCTCCCGAAATGGGAGAGGGAGAAAGCACGGCACCGCTTGAGCCCCTCTCCCATTTCGGGAGAGGGAGGGGCCCGCCCTGCGAAGCAGGGTGGGAGGGTGAGGAAAGTGGCAACATCGTGCGCCATTCCTTCCCTCGCGCTGCAAGGCGAGCGAAGAGAGTCGGGAGACCGGCTTGTTCCAGCTCCTGGATCGGGTGCCAAACACCCTCCGGCGGCTCACCCACCACCTCCCCGCACAACAACCGCATCGTGAGCGCAAAGTGCGTGAACACATGATCCACACTGCCCGCCTCCCGCCACACCGCCTCGGCAGGCGGAGCGTCGGTCGGAAGCGCAAGCATGCCGCCGAGCAGGCCCTTGGCCGGGCGCCGGACGAGCAACACCCGCCCCTCATGTTCCAGCCACCAGGCGGTGCCCTCGCGCTTCGGCTTGGCGGCCTTGGGCGCCTTCACCGGGTAAAGCGCCCCCTTCCCCGCCTGCCCCGCAGCGCAGAACGACAGCAACGGACAGCGCGGACAAGCCGGCGCGCGCGGGGTGCAGACCGTGGAACCGAGGTCCATCATCGCCTGCGCGAAATCGCCGGAGTGCTGTGCAGGCGTGATCGTGCCGGTGAGCTGGTACAGCCTCTCACGCGACCCGGGCAGCGGCTCCTCCACCGCGAACAGCCGTGCAACGACCCGCTCCACATTGGCGTCCACCACCACGGCTCTTCGCCCAAACGCAATCGCGGCGATTGCGGCGGCGGTGTAGCGGCCGATGCCGGGGAGCTTGCGAAGCTCTTCCTCCGTGTCCGGAAACACCCCTCCCCCCGCCGCCACCGCGCGGGCGCAAGCGACGAGGTTGCGGGCGCGGGCGTAGTAGCCGAGCCCCGCCCAGGTGGCCATCACCTCCGCCTCCTCCGCCCCGGCCAGCGCCGCCACCGTCGGCCAGCGCGCGGTGAACTTCTCGAAATAGGGCTTCACCGCCGCCACCGTGGTCTGCTGAAGCATGATTTCGGACAGCCAGACGCGGTACGGATCGGGCATCGCGCCGCCTTCGACGCGCCACGGAAGCCGCCTTTTATCCACAATATACCAGCCCAGCAGGGCAGATGAGACATCGACGGCCATGGCCCGCTATGCCATGCTCCGCGCCATGGGCAAACCGGGCGGAACAGCGAAAAAGAAGGCGGAAGACGCGCCGCGCTCCAGGCGGGCGCGGCCGGTGTCGGACCTGCTGCCGTCGGTCGGCGGGGCGGCCTTCAAGCGTTTCGGCTTCGTGCAATCCTCGGTGGTCAGCCGGTGGAAGGAGATCGTCGGCGATCGCTATGCCGGCGTCTCCGCGCCCGAATCGATCCGCTTCCCGGCCGGAAAGCGCGCGGGCGGCGTGCTGACCCTGGTGGTGGAGGGCGCCCACGCGCCCATGATCCAGCACGTCGTGCCGGTGATCATCGAGCGGGTGAACCGCTTCTTCGGCTACGCGGCGGTGGATCGGGTGCAGTTCAGGCAAGGTGTGGTTAAGCTTGCCCGCGCCAAGCCCCGGATCGCGCCGCCCTCGCTGCGCCCGATCCCGCCGGAGCTTGGCGAGTCGCTTCGCGGCATCGCCGATCCGGAGCTTCGTGCTTGCCTTGAAGCGCTTGCGCGCGGGGTGGCGGATAGCCAAGGAGCGGCGGCGGGGGTTGGCACAAGCGTTGCGATCCCCTTGGTGGGCAGGATTGGAGAACGAAGATCATGAAGGCATTCAAGCTCAGCGCGGCGGCGGCCCTTGCGCTTGCGCTCGCAGGTTGCGGCGGCGGCGGCGGCAATTCCGCCGGCGGCAACGCCACCGCCGCCGGGGCGGATCAGAATTTCAAGGTCGAGCAGATCGCGGCTCCGAACGGCGCCAATTGGGCGGACACGGTTACGCAGACGCCCGACGGCGGCTTCCTGAAGGGCAACCCGGCCGCCAGGGTAAAGGTTGTCGAATATGGCTCCATGACCTGCAGCCATTGCGCCGACTTCTCCGAAACCGGCGAACCGGCCCTTGTCGATAAATATGTGAAATCGGGCCAGGTGAGCTTCGAGTTCCGCAATTACGTGCGCGACCCGGCCGATATCGCCGCCGCGTTGATCGCGCGCTGCAACGGCGCCGCCGCCTTCTTCCCGCTGACCGAACAGCTTTTCGCGTCGCAGGCCGAATGGATGAACAAGCTCCAGCAAATGCCGGCCGAGCAACAGGCGCAGCTGCAGAGCATGAGCCCGGCGCAGGCAGTGGGCGTTTACGCCCAGGCGGCGGGCCTGGTGGATTTCGCCCGCGTGCGCGGTATTCCGGCGGCCAAGGCCCAGGCCTGCGTCGCCGATGCGGGACAGGTCCAGAGGCTGGTCGAAATCGGCAAGAGCGCGGGCGAGATCCCCGGCACGCCGGCCTTCTTCATCAACGGCACGCTGGTTCCGAACAGCGCCGACTGGAAGACGCTTGAAGCCGCGGTCCAGCAGGCGCTGCGGTGAGGGTTCCGGCAATCTTCGGTGCCGCCGCGCTAGTCGCCGCGGCTGCGCTTGCGCCGCACGCCGGCGCGGCGCCGGCCCGTCCGCGCGCGGCTGCGCCGGTCGACTGGACCAAGCGGGTTGCGGCGACGCCGCAGGGCGGGTTCGTCATGGGCAACCCGGCGGCGAAGGTGAAAGTCGTCGAATATGGTTCGCTCACCTGCGGCCATTGCGCGGCGTTCAGCGCCGCGGCGTTCGATGCCAAGGCGGGGGCGCCGCTGCTTGCCCATGTGCGCAGCGGCAAGGTCAGCTACGAATTCCGCAACTTCGTCTTGAACGGAACGGACGTGGCCGCATCCCTTGTGGCGCGCTGCACCGGGCCGGCCGGTTTCTTCAAATTCGCCGATCGCGCTTATGCCACGCAACGCCAGTGGATGGACCGGATCGGCAATTTGTCGGCCGCGCAGAAGGCGCAGTTGAACGGCCTTTCCAAGAGCCAGGCGCTGGTTCGCTTGGGCGAGATCGGCGGGCTGGTGCAGATGGGCACGGAGATGGGCCTGCCGGCGGCGCGGGCGAAAGCGTGCCTGGCGGACCCCGCCGCACTCGACCGGCTCGGCAAGATGTACGAAGCCGCGCAGGCGCTGGGCGTCGAAGGCACCCCCACCTTCTTTCTCAACGGCCGGAATATCGGCACCCATGATTGGTCGTCGCTCCAGCCGCTGATCCGGCAAGCGGGGGGATAAAGCCACGATGCGCCTGGGGGGGCGGGCATGCAGATAAAGCGGCTGAAGCTTTCGGGCTTCAAGAGCTTTGTCGAGCCTTCCGAGCTGCGCATCGAGCCCGGCCTTACCGGCGTCGTCGGCCCCAATGGCTGCGGCAAATCCAACGTCCTCGAAGCGATCCGCTGGGTGATGGGCGAAAGCTCGCCCAAGTCGATGCGCGGCGCCGGCATGGACGATGTGATCTTCGCCGGCACCGCCACGCGGCCCGCACGCGACTTCGCCGAAGTGACCCTGCTGGTCGAGCGCCAGGCCGAGGACCTGCCCGGCGACGTGTCGGTTGCGCCCGCAGGCGATGTCGAAATCACCCGCCGCATCGAGCGGGGCGCGGGCTCCGCCTACCGGGTCAACGGGCGCGATGTGCGTGCCAAGGACGTTGCCTTGCTGTTCGCCGATTCGGCAACGGGGGCACACTCCCCTGCCCTCGTCAGCCAGGGCAAGATCAGCGCGATCATCTCCGCCAAGCCGACCGAACGGCGGCTGATGTTGGAAGAAGCGGCGGGCATTTCCGGCCTCCACGTCCGCCGCAAGGATGCCGAGCAGAAGTTGCGCGCGGCCGAAGCGAACCTCGTCCGTCTGGACGAAGTGCTCGGCGACATGGAGCAGCGCGCCGCGGCGCTGAGGCGCCAGGCCAAGGCGGCGGAGCGCTACCGCAAGCTTTCCGAGCAGATCAGGGTCGCCGAGGGGCGGATGATTTTCTCGCGCTGGCGGGAAGCGGCGCGGGCGGCGGACGCGGCGAAGATCGAGGCCGACAGCGCGACGGGCGCGGTGGAGCGGGCGGCGGAGGCG
>DASWMM010000276.1:0-7427 GCA_036399755.1 Allosphingosinicella sp. | reverse complement strand
CCCCTCCACCGCACTTCGTGCGGTCCCCCTCCCCGCGAGCGGGGAGGATCAAGAATGAACCTCGTCATCGTCGACGTCGGCTGCGGCAACATCGGCTCGGTGGGGATCGCCTTCGAACGCTTCGGCCTCAGCCCGGTAATCAGCGGCGACGCCGAGACCATCGCCGGAGCCGACAAGGTCATCCTGCCTGGCGTCGGCGCGGCAGGTTACGCCATGGAGCAGATCCGCGCCCGCGGGCTCGTCGATTTGCTGAAGCGCCTCACCCAGCCCGTGCTCGGCATCTGCCTGGGCATGCAGCTCCTGTTCGCGCGAAGCGAGGAGGAGGATACGCAGTGCCTCGGCATCATCCCGGGCGAAGTGCGGCGCATCGCCGCCGCGCCGGGCATGCCGGTGCCGCACATGGGCTGGAGCGCGCTCGACATTGCCGAAGAAAGCATCGGCCTCAAGTCGGGCGACTACGTCTATTTCGCCCACAGCTTCGCCTGTGACGATGGGCCTTGGACGATCGCCTCGGCCGACTACGGCCGCCGCATCCCCGCCGCGGTGCGCAGCGGCAACTTCCTCGGCGCGCAATTTCACCCCGAGCGCTCGGGCGAGGCGGGCGGGCGCTTCCTCCAGGAGTTCCTCGAGTCATGATCCTCTACCCCGCCATGGACCTGATGGGCGGCCGCGTCGTGCGGCTCGCGCAGGGGCGGTTCGAGGACGCCACGATCTACCCCGGCGACCCGGCCGAGGCGCTCGCCGCCTTTGCGCAAGCCGGGGCGGAATGGGCGCATGTCGTCGACCTCGACGGCGCCCGGGCGGGAGCGCCGGTGCAGCACGATCTTCTGTGCGAGCTCGGCCGCACCGCGCCGTTGCGGCTGCAGGTGGCGGGCGGCTTTCGCACGGCGGAGCAGATCGCCCGGGTGCTCGACGCCGGCGTGGCTCGGGTGGTGATAGGTAGTCTGGCGGTCAAAGAGCCGGAGCTGGTCAAAGGCTTCCTGGATCGTTTCGGGGGCGAGCGGATCACGCTCAGCCTCGACGTCCGTCTGGTGGACGGCGAGCCAATGGTGGCGACGCTGGGCTGGACGGAGAACAGCGGCCGGACCCTGTGGGACATCGCCGCGCTCTACCCCGAGGCACGGCACCTGCTGCTTACCGATATCGGGCGAGACGGCATGCTCGCGGGCCCGAACTTCGACCTGCTCGAGGAAGCCGGCAGGCGCCTCCCGCACCTCGCCATCCAGGCGTCGGGCGGCGTCACCTCGCTGGACGACATCCGCCGCCTCACCACCGCCGGCGCGATCGTCGGCAAGGCGCTTTGGGAAGGCCGCATCGACTTGCCGGAGGCGCTTCGTGCCTGCGCGTAGGATCATCCCGTGCCTCGACGTGCTGAACGGCCGCGTGGTGAAGGGCGTCCAGTTCCGCGACCACCGCGACGCCGGCGACATCGTCGAAAGCGCGCTGCGCTACCGCGACGAGGGCGCCGACGAACTGGTCTTCTACGACATTGCGGCCAGCGCGGAAGGCCGCAGCCTCGACACCGAGTGGGTGCGCCGCATCGCGCGGGTGATCGACATTCCCTTTGCGGTGGCGGGCGGCATCCGAACCCGCGACGGGGCCGCCGCCTGCCTCGACAGCGGCGCCGACAAGGTCTCGATCAATTCCCCGGCGCTGGAGCGGCCAGCGCTGATCGAGGAGCTTGCGCGCGATTTCGGAAGCCAGTGCGTGGTGCTCGGCGTCGACAGCTTCGAGGCCGACGGCGACTACCACGTCAAACAATATACCGGCTCGCCCGACGCGACCCGCGACACCGGCCGCCGCACGCTCGACTGGGTGCGCGAAGCGACCGAGCGGGGCGCGGGCGAGATCGTGCTCAACTGCATGCGCCGCGACGGGGTGCGCACCGGTTATGACCTGCCCCACACCCGCGCCGTCGCCGAGGCCGCGCCGGTGCCGGTAATCGCGTCCGGCGGCGCCGGGGCGCCGGAGCATTTCCGCGACGCGTTCCTGGAAGCGGGCGCCAGCGGCGCGCTTGCCGCCACCGTGTTCCACGACCGGATCCTCCCCATTCCCGATCTGAAGGAGTATCTCGCCCGATGCGGGATCGAAATGCGCCGCTGAGCGCGGCCGACATCGCCGGCCTTGCGTGGGAGAAGATGGACGGGCTCCTGCCCGCCGCCGTGCAGGACGCGGCGAGCGGACGGTTGCTGATGCTCGGCTACATGAGCCGGGAGGCGCTTGCCGCCACGCTGGAAAGCGGCTTCGCGACCTTTCAAAGCCGGTCCAAGGGGCGGCTCTGGCAGAAGGGCGAAACCAGCGGCAACCGGCTGAAGGTGCGCGCCGTGCACGAGGATTGCGACGGCGATGCCCTGCTCGTGCTCGCCGATCCGGAAGGGCCGACATGCCATACGGGGGCGCAGAGCTGCTTCGGCGGCGAAGGGGCAGGCGGGCCGGGCTGGCTTGCCGAGCTGGCGCGCGTGGTGGCGGCGCGCGCGGCGGCGGGCGGCGAGGGGAGCTATACGCGGCGGCTACTCGACGAAGGCACGGCCAAGATCGCGCAAAAGGTCGGCGAGGAGGGGGTGGAAGTGGCCCTGGCGGCGGTGACGCGCGACGCGGCCGGGTGCGCCGAGGAGACCGCGGATCTGCTCTACCACCTGACGGTGCTGATGCAGGATCGCGGCTATGGCTGGGATGAAGTGGTGGCGGTGCTGAAGGCACGGCACTCGGGGTAGGGTCACCCATAGACTCGAACGGGGTTCGGGTCTGGCACGCCCGCCTAGGCAGCGCCCTTCATTGCCGCCACCGCCCCCTCGAACAGCTCCTCCCTCGCTGCCGCCATCACCTAGCCCGCCGAGAAGTCGTGTCCGCCGCGCCAGTCGCCGATGATCCCGCCCGCCGCGCGGACCACCGGGATCAGCGCGTTGTAGTCGTGGGGCTTGAGGCCGCATTCGACCACCAGGTCGAGCGTTCCGGCGGCCACGCGGGTATAGCCGTAGCCGTCATGACCGTAGCGCATTGTGCGGGCCTGGCGGCGCAGGCTCTCGAACGCCTCGGCCTCAGCGCCGGTGAAAAGATAGGGATCGGTGGTCGAGAAGCGCGCTTCGCTCAGGTCCCGGCAATCGCTGGCCCGGAGCGGCGCCTCGGCCCCTCCCTGCCGCAGCAGGGCCGTGGCCCCGCACCCCACGTAGAGCTCATCCACAGCAGGCGCATCGATGACGCCCAGCACCGGCTGCCCCTCGTACAGCAACCCGATCAGGGTCACCCAAATGGGCAGCCCGCAGGTGAAGGAGCGGGTGCCGTCGACCGGATCGAGGCTCCAGCACCACGGGCCGTCGCCCGCGCGGTCCGGGAACTCCTCGCCGGCGATGCCATGCCCGGGGAACTCGGCCTCGATCAGCGCGCGCATCGTCCGCTCGGCCTCGCGGTCGGCGTCGGTGACCGGGTCGTAATCCGCCATCCCGCCTTTGTCCTCGCTCGCGCAGCCGGTGCGCCAGCGGGGCAGCGTCTGGCCCCGTGCCGCCGCGGCGAGCCGCAAAGCGAAGGGCAGGAGGTCTTCGGGACGAGGCGCGGCCATGCGGCTTCCTAGACCCTCGGCCCGCTTGCGCAAGGGCGGCTTGGTTGCCGATCAGTTGCCCTTGAAATGCTCGCCCGTCGGAAGCACCGGATCGCCGGCGGCTCCACCCTTCGGTGCATTGAGGTCGATGTCATGGCGGTCCTCCGGATGCAGCCGGTTGTGCCGCACCGACCAATAAAGGGAGGCCCCGATCAGGACGGCGCCGATCAAACCGGTGATCGCTTCGGGGATATGGAAGCGTGCCGACAGCAGCATGATGATCGCCAACGCGAGAATAGCCCAGAAGGCGCCGTGCTCAAGATAGCGATATTGCGCCAGCGTTCCCTTGTCGACGAGCATGATCGTCATCGATCGCACGAACATCGCGCCGATGCCGAGGCCGAGTGCGATGATGAAGATGTTGTTGCTCAAGGCGAAGGCGCCGATCACGCCATCGAACGAGAAAGCGGAATCGAGCAGGTTGAGGTACAGAAAGCCGGCCAGGCCCGAGCGGATCACGGCGCCGGTGGCGTCCGCCTCCGGCTCAAGCAGGGAGTTGACCGCCTCCACCGCAAGATAAGCGAGGATCCCGAAAATGCCGGACACGAGCAGCGTGAACGCCTCGTCGCGAACCAGCATGGTTGAGACGCCGTAGAGGGCGAGGAGAACGATGCCGATCTCGATGGCGTGAACGGACGAGAGCTTGGCGAGCCTTTCCTCGATTACGTCGATCCAGTGCACGTCCTTTTCCTGATCGAAGAAGAATTTGAGGCCGACCATGGCGAGAAAGGCGCCGCCGAAGCCGGCGATGCCGACATGGGCGCCCGTAATGATCCGCTCATATTCCGCCGGGTTGTTGGCGGCGAGGCGGATCGCCTCGACCGGGCCCATGCGGGCGGCGACCGCAACGATAACGAGCGGGAAGACGACGCGCATGCCGAACACCGCGATGGCGATGCCCCAGGTGAGGAATCGTTTGCGCCAGACGGGCGACATTTCGCGCAGCACCGCGGCGTTGACCACGGCATTGTCGAACGACAGCGATACCTCCAGCACGCTCAGCACAACAACGATCCACAGCACGCCGGCGGTTCCGGCGATCGTACCGGTCGTCGACCAGCCGAGCCAGACCGCCAGCCCCAGGCAGACGGCCGTGAAGGCGAAGGAGCCTTTGAAATAACTCAGCATATTCGTCCCAAACCCTTTGTCATGCTCAAATCCGGGGAGCCCGCGACCCGGCGCATACCCCCAAACGTGCGCGCAATCGAGTTTGCTCCGATAATCCCGGGGAGCCTCGCCGCCTCGATCCGGCCGCCGTCTTCTTGGAGCAGGTTCATGCCGCACAGCCGCTTGTTGTTGCGCCGCCCAGCCGGCCTGACCCGGCTCTTTCGCGCGGGACGCTAAGCCGGGGCACGGATTTATTGCAAGCGCCAGCCGAACCGATGGCGCGAAGAAAATGGTCGGGGAGAGAGGATTCCCCGAGGACTCGCATTCTCGAGCCGACAACGGAGCGGAAGAGACTGTTTGTCGGCTTTATCGACCGGGAGCTGTTGCAGGTGCTGCATAGCCAGGTACTAACCCCTCATTGGCATAGCCGGCAGTTTCCGATGGCTCCCCCGCAGCGTTGCGAGCGTCGCCTCGGTGAAAATCGGGCGTCGCGCGAAGCAGTGTCTTCACGGACACGGTCGTTATCGGGACATGCGAGCTCGCCGAAGAGGCAGTTCTTCAGCGTCTGCCTTAAGCGTGCTGCGATCATAAGAACGGGTCACGCGCACGGACCAGCAAGCCGGGACATCGAATTTTGTTTGCACCACCGCAATAGGCTTGCCGCCCCACCAGGCTCCTGCACCGCCTCGATACGCCCATCCTGACCGTTATCAGGCGGTCACTACCAGGTAGCTTGGCCCTCTGCTTTCGATCAACGCGGAGTAGGCGGTCAGCTTGCGGGCCTGTTTGGCGGCCTCGTCGCCGAATTCGAAGCGTGCATATCGCGGCGTGCGCCATGGGCCCAGGCCTTGATCCAGGATCACCCGAACCTCGGCTCCGCCGTCGAACGCCAGCGTCAGAACGCGGCCGTGCGAGGCGTCCGCCTGGAGGAGCCGCGCATCCAAATGCCGGCTTGCAAGAATTGCGAGCAGCACGTCGCGGCGGTCTTCCTCCCATTGCCAGTCGTGATCGGGCGCATAGGGCTGGCGCTCGTTCGGCTTGAGCGGGTTGGTGACTATTTCCAGCGGCACAGCGATGTCCGGGCCGGCGAGCGCATTGCGCAGCGCGTGCAGAAGTTCGGCGAGAAGGCGCACAACCAGCGGCGACTGCAGGTAGCGGTCGTTATACGACATGCCGGTAAGCGGCGCTCCGCCGGCCAAGGTGCGGATCGCCGGAAGGATCCGCGCCGCGAGCCGATCGCCGAAGCTTGCGATGGTGCCATCCAGCTCCTTGCCGATTTCGATAAAGCGAGTGCCGGACGTCGGAAGCAGCGAGTCGAGTTTCACCAGGGTAGACAACGGAAGCTTGTCCGCCGCAAACCTCACCACGGGCGCCGTTCCGCTGTGTGCAATGTCGAAAATCGCGCCGGCCGCGGCGGCGTCCCGCGATGCCCATATCGTCCTGCTCCCGCCGCTTGCGGCCGCAAGCGCCACGGCCCCATTGGGGAAGCTAGGCGCCGTGCCGGTGCGCAGAACGAACGGGCGAGCCGCCGCGGCGTCACGCACGCCGAGCCTGGCGGCCGGATCAAGAGCATCCAGCCAGGCAGCCTCCACGACGAGGTGCAGCGCGGCGCCGCGATCCGCCATCCTGCGCGCCAAACGCGCAAACTGGCCGGTGCCGAGGGCGGATACGTCCAGTTCCGGATGGGCCCAGAGCGTCACTTCCCGGGCGCCCGCGTCGATGGCGGCGGCAAGGTCGTCCGCCACCGACCGGCTGAAGACAGCGTTCGGCGCGGCGCGATCCGTTTCCGGCACCTCGGCGAGAGCGGCACACGCCGCGTCGACCCACGCAAGCGCGGCGCGGCGGTCGATTATCTCCTGCTGCCGGTAAAGGTCCGCCGTCAGGACGCAGGCCGAGCAGCCGGTGGAGCAGCCGGGCTGCACGCACGCGAGGATCGAGCGCGCTTCCGCGACCAGGCCTTCGTAGAACGTCGCCACCTGAGGTGCGAAGCCGGCCCCGCCGGAAGCGCGATCGAACAGGAACAAGGAATAGGTTCGCTGGCCCAGCGGGGTCATGGCCGGCCGGACGGCAATGCCCATTTCGCCCGCTTCCACGCCCAGCCGCCGCGCCAGCGCCTCTCGAAATGCCGAAACAGCTGCCCAGGCGGCGCCCTCCGTGCCGAGGCCAACCGGCTGAAGCTCGGCGACGTCCGTCATGCTTTCGTGCCCCAGCGCAACCGGCGGGAGGATTTTAAAGCTCTTCTCGTTCCCCGGACAAAGCCCAGCCGCGTTCCGCTTCGTGCCGCGCAAGGGGAGGTGGCCCTGAAGCGGCGGCTGCCCGGTGCCGGTGCCCGCGGGCTCCGCCCGGCCGCACTCCAGGCATACGTGATAGCCTTGCCTGGAAGGGCCGCGCGAGGAGTAGAAGACCAATCCTTCGCTGCTTACCCGCAGCCGGCCCTGGGCCGGATCGGCGAACGGCTGCCACGGCGCGCCCCGGGCGACGATCTGCTCGGCCTCGGGTTCGACGTAGGTCACCTCGTCGGTGTCGGCATGCGGCGCCTCGTGCATGTCGGCGGTAAAGCCGGCGGGTTCAAGGAACCGCCGCTGCGCCGCAAGCGGAACCTCCATGTGGCAGGACGGGCAGTGATCGGGGGCAACATGGCCGCAGTCGGCCGCACCGCAGCTTGGACAGGTCCAGAAGGTTTTCAGGCTCTGGATCTCCCGCGCATCGCTGTCCTCCGCCGGCC
>DASWMM010000275.1:0-6896 GCA_036399755.1 Allosphingosinicella sp. | reverse complement strand
AAGTGCCCCCCATGAGCAACCAGTCCGGCCGCGTCACCGGCGCCACGCAGAACTTCACCGAACAAACCACGGCCATCGCAAGCGAAGCGAGCCAATGGGTCACGACCAACGCCGCCGAAGTCGCGATCGCGGCGCTTGCCGGCACGCTGATCGCGCTCGCCTTGATCGGCGTCCGCAGCCTCGCTGTCCGGACGGTGCGCAGGATGGCCGCCGCCGACAACCCGCACTGGCCGCTGATCTTCGCCAAGGCGGCGGCGCGCACCAACATCTTCTTCATCGTCATGTGCGCGGCCGAGCTGGTCGGCGAGCATGCCGCCACGCCGCCTGCAATCCTGCGCGTCATCCACATATTGTTCGTAGTCGCCGCCGCGATCCAGGCGGCGATCTGGGCGCGCGAACTGATCCTGGGCTATATCCAGCACCGCGCCGGCGTGGACGACGAGCATTCCACATTGTCCTCCGCGATCGGCATCATCCGGTTGCTGGTGACGGTGGCCCTGTTCGCCATCGCCATCGTTCTCATTCTCGACAATCTCGGCGTCAACGTCACCGGCCTGATCGCCGGCCTCGGCATCGGCGGCATCGCCATCGGCCTTGCCGCGCAGGGCATCTTCGCCGACCTCTTCGCCGCGCTTTCGATCATCTTCGACCAGCCCTTCCGGCGCGGCCAGACGATCACCTTCGGCAGCCCGCCGACCACCGGCACGGTTGAGCGGATCGGCCTCAAGAGCACCCGCATCCGTTCGCTAAACGGCGAGGAAGTGGTGATTTCCAACACCAAGCTCCTCGAAAGCCAGCTTCAGAACTGGGCGCCGCTCCAGCGCCGCCGCGGCGTGATGGTCTTCGGCCTCACCTACCAGACGCCGGCCGAGACGGTCGAAGTGATCGGCGCGGAGCTCCGCGCCATCGTCGATGCCGTGCCCAGCGCCACCTTCGACCGCGCCCACGCCACCCAGTTCGGCGCGTCCTCGATCGACTTCGAATTCATCTTCCACGTCGAATCCGCCGACATCGTCGACTTCATGGCCGCCCGCCAGGCGATCATGGTCGCCATGATGAAGCGCTTCGGGCAAATCGGCGCAGACTTCGCCTACCCCACCCAGGTCACCTACACCGCCGCCCCCGACGGCAAGTTCGTCATGCCCTATGCGCAGGTGCCGGCGGCGGCGGCGACCGAGGGGGTATCCCCCCTCCCTGCAAGGGAGGGGCCGGGGGTGGGTAGCGACTGAGCCGGCTCGATGCCGGCGAAGACGCCTGGAGCAGCCCAGCAGCATCGAGCTGCTTCGCCGCTGACCCACCCCCTCCCCTCTCTTGCAGGGAGGGGTGCTAATCCGCCGCGTATTCCTCCAGCCGCGCAATGTGCGCCGCTTTCTCCTCCTCGGGCAGAAACGAGCCCAGGAAGCTGTTCCGCGCCAGCGTCACTAGCTGCTCGCGGGTCAGCCGCCGCCCCGCGGCTGCGGCGAGGTAGTTGGCGTTCACATAGCCGCCGAAATAGGCCGGATCGTCCGAATTGATCGTCGCCCGAAGCCCCGCGTCGAGCATCGCGTCGATTGGGTGGTCGTCCATGTGCCCCACCACGCACAGCTTGGTATTGGACAGCGGACACACGGTCAGCGTCATCCCCTCCGCCGCGAGCCGCGTCACCAAGGCGGGGTCCTCCAGCGCCCGGTTGCCATGGTCGAGGCGGTCGACGTTCAGCACATCCAGCGCCTGCCAGACATAGTCCGGCGGCCCTTCCTCGCCGGCATGGGCGACCCGCTTCAGCCCAAGCGCCGCCGCGGCCGCGAACACGCGGGCGAACTTCTCCGGCGGGTGCCCGACCTCCGAACTGTCCAGCCCCACCGCCTCGATGCGGTCGAGCCACGGCTCCGCCTGCTTCAGCGTCTCGAACGCATCCACTTCGTCGAGGTGGCGCAGGAAGCACAGGATCAGCCGCGAGGTGATCCCGTGCTTCTCCCGCGCCGCGTCCATCCCTGCGAGCAGGCCCCCGATCGCGGTATCGAACGACACACCGCGCGCGGTGTGGGTCTGCGGGTCGAAGAATATCTCGGAATGGACCACCGCGTCCGCGGCCGCGCGGTCGAAATAGGCCGCGGCGAGATCGCGGAAATCCGCCTCCTTTCGAAGCACGTCCGCGCCCGCATAATAGATGTCGAGAAAGTCCTGCAGGTTCGAGAATTGGTACGCCGCCCGCACCTCCTCGACGCTGGCATAGGGGATCGCCACCCCGTTGCGCCGGGCCAGCGCGAACATCAGCTCGGGCTCCAGGCTCCCCTCGATATGCATGTGAAGCTCGGCCTTGGGCAGGCGCGCGATGAAGTCTTGAAGGTCGCTCATCCGCCCCGCCTAGCGGAGCCGCGCCGGGCCGTCACCTGTCACAGGAACCCGCGTATCTGCGGCACGGCCATCGGCTTCTCGAGCTCGGTCATCGCCCACACCATTGCGTCCGCCCGGTCCGGGCTCCGCCCCGGCCCCGCATATCCGCCGCCATAGGTGATCCCCGCCATTTCATCCTCGAGCTCGGGAAAGCGCCCGGCAAGCTTCGCCAGCCCCCGCTCGAACCGCGCCGCGACCGGCTCCGCCCGCGCCGCCTTGCCCCGCGCCGCATGCACCAGCCGCACCGGCAGGCCGCCCCCCGCCCCGCGCAGCACGCTTTCCACCATGTCCCCGCCCTGGTTCTTCTCCGCCACCACCCGGTCCGCCCCCCAAACCTCCGCCGCCCGAACCACCGCCCGAGCCCACCCCTCCGGCCGCATCCCCGCCACCGTGGAATCCGCAAGCACGTAGAAAACCCCATCCTCCCCTTCCGCACACACCACAACCCCGCAAGCATCCCCATCCACGCTCACCGGCGGATCCACCCCTACCACCACCCGCTTGAACCCAGGCAAAGCACCACTTTGCCTCGAATTCTCGATCATCGCCCGGGTCCACAGCGCCCCTTCCGCATCCTCCAGCAGCTCGCCGTCCAGCTCCTGCCGCCCGAGCCGCGTGCCGCCATAGGTCTCCACCGCCCACGCCACGAACGCCGCCGCGACATGCCCATTCTCCGCCGTCCGCCCGCCCGTCTCCACCGTGCCCGACAGCGCCCGCACCCGCCGCACCAGCGCCACGGCACGCGGCGTCGTCGTCACCATCGCCCGAGGCCGCTCCCCAAGCCGCAGCCCCATCTGCAGATTGTCCCAAGCCGCGTCCCCGTCCGACCACTTCGCCATCTCGTCGCACCAGGCGAAATGATGCTCCGGCCCGCGCAATTTCTCCGCCGCTTCCGCCGAATACACAAACGCCTCCGCGCCGTTTCCCCAGCGCAACACGCCCTGGGTCGGCCCCCACTCCAGCCGCTCCCCCGTCCGCGCGGCGCCCAGCAGCCCGCTTTTCCCCTCCACCATCACCTTGGCGACCTCGTCCCGGGTCGCCCCGACAAGCGCGATCCGCGCCCCCGGGCACGCCCGCGCCCGCGCCGAAACCCACTGCGCCCCCGCCCATGTCTTGCCGAAACCCCGCCCCGCCATCAGCAGCCACGTCCGCCAGTCCCCCGCCGGCTCGATCTGCCCGCCATGCGCCTGCCAAAGCCATTCCTCGAACATCCGCCGCCGAACGCCCGGCCGAAGCCCGCGCAGGAACACCCCCCACTCCTCCTCAGACCGGAGCAGCAAGGCCACGCCGCGCAAGCTCTCCACCCAGCCCAGCTCCGCAACCACAGCGCTCACGCCGCCTCCCCCACGCCCCCCGCCGCCCCGCCAGCCTCAGGCGCCGGAGGAAACGCCTGCCCGCAGCACGGACACTCCGCCCCCCGCGCCTTCGCCTCCGCCCGCGCCCGCCTGGAAAACACCGCCAGCCGCCGCGGCAGCGCTGCCTCCACCTCGGCGTTGGAGGCCACCGCCGGCGCCCGCCCCGCCTGCCGCCCGCCGCCGCCGCGCCTTTTGCCGTCCTCGCCGACGATCTTGAGCAGCACGTCCGTTCCAAAGTCCTCGAGCTCCGGCGCCACCCAGTCCCCGTCCAGGTCCACCGGCTTGGTTCGCCCGGCCAGCAGCAGCGCCCGCGCCCGCGCCACCCCCTGCTCCTGCGCCCGGTCGAAGTCGGCGGCGAAGACCGGATCGTTCATCCGGTGCTTCCACACCGTTTTGTCGCTCACCCCCACCTTGCACGCCGACCACGTTACGTTCCCCGAAGCCGCGAACCACTCCAGAAAGTCCCGGCTCGTCTTTCCTTTGAAAAACGTCCTTTTCCCCCGCGCCACCACCTGCGCCCCCCGATTCTTCCCCGCCCGAACAACCTCACCCACCAGCACCTCCACCGCACAACCTAGCCCTCTCTCCCCTTGCGGGAGAGAGTTGGAGAGAGGGGTCGCCGCGCAGCGGCGCTAACAGTCTCCGACCAGCCACAGCCGCCCTGCGCCACCACACGCACACGCCCGCCCCGCCGGAAAACCCGCGCCCAGCCCGAAAGCCCCTCAAAACCCGCCTGAAAAAAGAAAACCCCGGGACAGCCCGCGCGACCCGCGAACCCCGGCAACGGCCTCAATGGGCCGCTTCGGACGACCGGGAAAACCCCGGCCCCTCTTGCGCACGATCCGGGAGGCGAACGCCCGGCAGCAGAGAAAAACCGCTACCACAAGGCGGCGCAAAAGTCAAGAACAAAGAAAGAACGAAACCCCTTGCCCGTCCGCCCCGCGCGGGCCGATACAAGCCGCCATGCGCCGCCTCACCCCCAAGGACCTCCGCTTCCTGATTCGCTTCGCGCTAAGCCAGCTCCCCAAGTCCCTCCTCCGCGACATCCAACTAAACCGCCCAAACGCGACGTGGCCTTGGACATCGCCACCGACCAGGTTTGCGCAAGGTTCGATGGGCACGAGGTGCATGCGCCGGACCCGATCGAGCCGCATTGAGGGTGCGCGAGCAGCGTCGATTAAGGGCAAAGCTTGACTCTATTCGGTGAAAGATGTCCGCTCAGAGGCCAGAACCTGAGGGTAGCGCGAGTCGGCAGATTCGCGCGGTTTTCTGCCGTTTTCTACATATAACGATGTCTTTATATGTGTTGACGACTGTTCCTCTTTGCGGCACAGCGAGCGGCACAGCAGTGGTAGTAGCCACGCTGCCTAGTGTCGTCATGCTCAGTCAAAAGTTAAACGAATACTGGGGCCAGTGCCGGGTGTGAGCACAGACATGCTCCTCCCGGCCAAACCTCCTGCGGCGATATGCGCGGACGAAGACCGTCGGCATATTGCACCACCTTTCGCTTTCGGGGTTGAGCCCGATCTCCGAAGAGCCCCTTGCCCCTCGCCCGTTTCAAGGGACGCCGGGAGCGGAGTACGAAAAGCGGCAGCGTGGCTACCGCAGGCATTATCCCCGCTGCAGGGGAACTAAGTCAACAAGGTCTCAAACTGTTCTGCGATGAACGGAGTCGCGAGAGCGTTTTCTATTTATTGAGCGCAGCCACAGCCTTCGCTCCGCCAGCAGTCGTCAGAAACTCAACACCCGCCGCCTCATAACCCTCTCGGATTGCCGCGACATTCCGAGCCTGCAGCGTCTCCCCCTGCTCCAGCCGCAGCACCGTGCGCCGGCTCACCCCCGTGGCGGCGGCGGCCTGATCGAGCGACCATTCCAGTGCGGCACGCGCCATTCGCGCCTGCGCTGCCGTTATTCTGTCACTCAGGTTGACAACCTCTCTTGACCGCTCCACAGAGTTTCACCTACAGTGACAAACCAGTAGGAGGCCCCCGGGCATGGCGTCCAAGAGGCATAACCTGTCGCGCCGGGCAGTGCTAGGCGCGGGTGTCGGCACCTGCGTGGCGGCGGCCCGGCCGGCGGCCGCGCAAGCCGCCGCAACCCCCTCCCGCACCCGCTGGACCCGCACCCTCGCCGCCTACCGCCGCGCCGAAGCGCGCGTGGCGGCGTTCAAGGCCGAAGAAGCGCTCCTGCCGCCGGAGCGGCGGGAATGGCCGGCAGTAAAACCCCTCGAAGACAGGTTCGGCGACATCGACTCCCTCCGCCTCGCCGCCTTGCGCCGCCTGTTCCAAGTCCCGGCGCCGGACCTTGAGGCGCTGGCGCTGAAGCTGGAGCTTGCCGTGGCCGATCAGGCTTGGGAGCTGGAGGGTTGCGAGAGCTGCCTAGATGCTATGGCAAAAGATGCGAGGCAGTTGGGCGCACTGAGTTGACACAGCTATTCGCACGTGTTGCTTCCGTTAGCTTGCAGCCAAGCCGCCGCCTACCGGCAGCAAGTGAAATGCCTTCTTAAACGCCATGCACAAAGGGGTGACTCTCCCTCAGCCTTCCCTGAGGCGAAAAACGTGATCGAAGTGGTGGCGCTTGACCGGCACGTAAATTACAGCTTGAAGCTCATTGTTATTACAGAAAGCCTACGATTATGATGCAGGTTATTTTTGGTGATGATGAGCACACTGCCGCGGACGGGCCTTACTCCCGGCTAATGAAAGCGCGCAAGTGGATTTATATCGGCTCCATCGCCGAGCTTGCTATAATAAAAGGGCTGTATAACGAGACGGCAACTGCAGAGATCCTAAAGGTCGCTAGTGTTCCGGTTGCAGTTCTGCAGCCGGCTTTGCTCGTCGGCTTAGCTTACATGCTAATACAGTATAACCTTCTGGTCTGGCAACTCTTCACAACATACGACATTGTTCTAGCTGAGCGGTTCACGTTTCGCCGGTCTGACGAGCTTGCAGTTGCTCGCCAACGCGTGATCACAAGCCGGGAAGCCTATCAGCAGTCGCTTCAGAAAGCAAAAACAGCACTGGAGTCGAGACCGAAGGAGATCACCCAAGAACTTTTCGTTAAAAACTTCGAGTCGTATGAGAACGCGGTTAAGGAACTAGAGTACGCTAGACATGCGGTGGAGGATGCTGAGTCAAACGGGGCTCCACCTGAGGTATTACGGGG
>DASWMM010000274.1:0-2627 GCA_036399755.1 Allosphingosinicella sp. | reverse complement strand
TGTACGGCTTTATGAGCTTTGTTGGGATTAAATACGCGGCGGCTATAGCACTGTCGTCCATTATATTATCTAGTATTATTGAGGCACTTGGACGACCTGGTGAATTCTCGGTGGCAGCGTTACTGGCCAACGCCGCCGGTATGGCGGTAATGCTTCTCACATTGTCGTTTGTCGGATTCATAGCCTACAGGGTGTCTGCAGGAGAAAAGTTTGATTATTTAAGCCTGATGTTTTCTGCGTCAGTGGTTCTATTTATATTCTGTGTCGCAGGGATTGCTCGCACAGCGGCTTTGGAAAGTTCCAATCTCCATGTTTCGTTGGTTGCACTAGCTTTAATCGCCTCTCTTGCCAGCGCCGCGATTCTCTCAGCCTTTGTCGTAGTCGCGCAAAGGTTCATTTCCTGATGATCCAGGGCGTACACCCGAACGGCGGTTTCGACGTCGCGTGCGCGGTTTGGCACAATTCCATCCCTGCCGAAGTGATCACGGCCTCGGTGGGTTTGAGTCCGCACATCGGGTGGTCGGCAGGCGACCTTTTTGAACGGGTCGGACGGCCTCGTGACCGAACGTACTGCCGGTTCCCTCTTGGCGTATATTCGCAACAGCAAATATCCGATGGGCAGGCTCCTCTTCGCCGATTCAAGGCGCTGAGGACGGTTCCCTCATTTTTCGAAAGCGGTGGCAGGTTGAGCGTGTACTTCAAAAACATGGACTCAGCCCCGGAGTTCTATTTGAACCTGCTGATCCTCGACGAGCTGTCTGGGATCAACGCATCCGTTGTTTTCAGGTAAACCGGAAATGCGCGGCCTCGACCGCCTGCCATGGGGCGACCAATGTCACTGCGCGGAGACGAATTGCCCGAGATGATCATGCGGAGCAGAGCGGCCCGTTTTCGCGGCAAAGCGAGGCCGGCTAATGCGTGAGATCTTGTACGAGGTCCGTCACGATGGCGCGATCCCCCCGGTGGACGTGCACGACGGTGTGATCGACAGCTTTCGTCTCACGGGTTCGACCGTGTCGCTGGAAATCGCGAAGCCCGGCGCCCGAACCGAGTTCCTTGGTCTTGGCCTCCACGACATGATGGTGAGCGGCTTCATAAAGCGGCCGATTGTTTCAGAAGTGTTGGTGTGGCCGATCGCTTCCGCGCCGATCTCCGCCAACGATGCGTCGTTCGGATTTACCCATTTGCGGTGCGGAGCAGGCCGCTCGGCCTTGTACAGGGACCGGCTGATTCGTGAGCAGCCGGGCCTGAAGCTTCTCCATATCCTTTGCAGCGATGGCGGCCCCTTCACTTTCCTGTGCGACGAGGTAGGCATCCGCTCCCTGTGACCAGCAAGAGCGCAATCGTCTCAACGATGCCAATGGCAACCTGACCGCCGACGGCTCGACATCCTTCCTCCAGGACGCGGAAAACCGCCTGGTCTCCGCCTCCGGCGCCAGGAATGCGAACCTGAGCTACGACCCCAACTTGCGGCTCTTCCACATCGCCGAATCCGGGCGCGTCGGCAGAGCAGGCGCGATAGGTTGCCGGGCGAGAGCGGCGAAGCAGCGTGAAGCGCGCCTCAGCCCGAAACCGACACCAGCCAGCAGCCCTCCTCGCGCTCCTCGAAGGTGACGGAGAGCGGCAGGAAGCGCTCGATCACCGACGCGCCGGTGCGGGCATGGGCGCTCGGCTTGACCGTCGTAAAGCAGCCGCCGCCGGCCAGGGCAAGCGGCAGCAGGAGCTGGTCGGCGAGATAAGGGCCGGTCGCCGCCGCGGGTGCTTCCAGGAAGCCGCGCATGCGCTGCGCCGCCTTCTTGGCGACGCCTTCGGCAAGCACGCCCATCTGGCCGAAGCCGCTGACGATTTCGGTCACCTGCTCGAAGCGCGCGCTGAGCATCAGGATGTTGCCTGGGCCGACCGCTTCGGGAAGCTCCTCGACGCGCAACGCCTCGCGCGGCCAGTCCAGCCGCTTCTTCACCTCGGCAAGCTCGCGGTTGGCGATCTCGGCCGGCAGCGCGGCGATCAGCGCCCGGGCGCCGACCTCCTGCAATGCGCCGCGCTGGACTAGCTCAAGCGGCTCCAGCGCCCGCACCGGCTCGACATCCACCTCGATCCGCCCGCCGCCCGCCGGGTAGAAACCGTGCCGGACGAGGCGCGCCGAAACGCGCGGCCCCATCCGCTCCAGCAGCGGCAGAAAGGTCTCGGCCAGAAATTCGAACGGCGGCGCGGCGGGATTGTGCGTGCCCCCCTCCACCACCAGCCGCGACGGGCCATCGGCCAGGATCAGCGCCGGAAGCACCGTCTGCAGCACCAGCACCGCGCTCCCCGCCGTGCCCACGGCGAAGCGATGCTCCCCCGCCTTCACCGCGCCGGGCGTAAAGCTCAGGCTCGCCGCCCCAACCCGCAGCTCCGGGCAATCCGCCCCGCCGATCGCGCACGCCGCCTCCACCGCCGTGACATGCTGGCGAAGCACCCCCGGCCGCGACCGCCCGCCCCGAATATTCTCGATCCGGAACGCTTGGCCCGTGACAAGGGAGAGCGACAAGGCGGTCCGAAGCACCTGCCCCCCACCCTCCCCATCCGCACCATCGATAACGATCATTGTTCTTCCTTCCGTCCGCCCCCTCCTCTTCGGGAGGGTGGTT
>DASWMM010000273.1:0-3247 GCA_036399755.1 Allosphingosinicella sp. | reverse complement strand
GAGGCCGGGAGCGGCGGCATTGTGCACGTAGGAGACGACGACGCCGTCATTCACCTGCAGAACGGCGGCGCGGCGAAGCGACTGGTTCTCGCCGATCGTTGCGACGTTGGAGGTGAGCTTCTCCTGGACGGTGCCCCCCTCGGGCCAGCCGGCCGCGAGCAGGCCCTCGACGGTGCCGCTGGCGGTCAGCGCGAGGCCCGCGACCGTGCGGACGAACTCCTGGAACTGCTCGTTCTTGGCGACGAAGTCCGTCTCCGAGTTCACCTCGACGACGGCGCCCCGGTTGCCCGAGACGGCGACGCCTACTAGCCCTTCCGCGGCGGTGCGGCCGGCCTTCTTGGCGGCGGCGGCAAGGCCCTTGGTGCGCAGCCAGTCGATGGCGGCCTCCATGTCGCCGTTCGTCTCGCCCAGCGCCTTCTTGCAGTCCATCATGCCGGCGCCGGTGCGCTCGCGCAGTTCCTTGACGGTCGCGGCCGTGATCTCAGCCATTTCGTGTTTCCTTCTAGCCCCCCTCCCGCTCGCGGGAGGGGTTGGGGGTGGGAATGTCGTAAGGCGGTGAGCGGACGAAGGCCTGCCCACCCCTCGATCCCCTCCCGCGAGCGGGAGGGGAGGGTTTGACTTACGCGTCGGCCAGCGCCGGCTCGGCGGGCGGCTCGGCCGCGGCGCCGAAATCCTCGCCGCGCATCGCGCCGCCGCCGGTCTTGCCGGCGAGAACCGCGTCGGCGATCGCGTCGCAATAGAGGCGGATGGCGCGGCTGGCGTCGTCATTGCCCGGAACCGGGAAGGCGATGCCCTGCGGGCTGACGTTGGAATCGAGGACCGCGACGACCGGAATGCCGAGCACGTTCGCTTCCTTGATCGCCAGCTCTTCCTTGTTCGCGTCGATTACGAAGATGACGTCGGGAAGGCCGCCCATGTCGCGGATGCCGCCGAGCGAAAGCTCGAACTTGTCGCGCTCGCGGGTGAGCTGCAGGACTTCCTTCTTGGTGAGGCCGGCGGTGTCGCCCGACAGCTGCTCCTCGAGGCTCTTGAAGCGCTTGATCGAGCCCGAGATGGTCTTCCAGTTGGTGAGCATCCCGCCCAGCCAGCGGTGGTTGACGAAATGCTGGCCCGAGCGGCGCGCGGCCTCGGCGATCGGATCCTGCGCCTGGCGCTTGGTGCCGACGAACAGCACCTTGCCGCCGTGCGAGACGGTCTGGCGCACGAAATCGAGCGCCCGCGCGAAGAGGGGCACGGTCTGCGACAGGTCGATGATGTGAACCCCGTTGCGCTCGCCGAAGATGTACGGCTTCATCTTCGGGTTCCAGCGGTGGGTCTGGTGGCCGAAATGGGCTCCGGCTTCGAGCAGGGACTGCATGCTGACGCCAGCAGACGTCGAGGCGTTGGACGCCATGGTGGTTTCTCCTTCCGGTTATACCTCTGCAGGGCCGAGAGACCGCGGCCCTAAAGAGCCGGGCGGCCACCGGTATGATGGCCCTGCATGTGGAATGGCGCGCACTTAGTCGCAGCTGCGGGGCAAATCAACCCTTGACAGGGGGAACAGAACATGAACATCATTGTTCATCAAGGACCTGCTGAAACCATTCGGGCTCGGCTTCGTTAAGCTGTGGATAAATAAGGGGATTGAATGTGAGTCACGCTCTCGCCGCCCTCTTCTTCGCGCTGGCCTTCGTCGGCGCGTGCGCTTTCCTGCACATGATGGTCCGTGCCTCCTGGCCGCAGATCGTCGCCGCCCTTCGCGGGCAACACGGCCTCGGGGTCAGCCCTGCGGCGCGTCCGCGCCGGCCGGCCGCTGCACAGCCCCGGCGCGCTGCCGCTTGACCTTCGCATAGCTCGCGATGCTGAAAGGGATCAAAGCGACGTAGATCAGCGCGAGCACGCTCAGCGTCTCCCATGGCGCCGTCACCAGCGCGCCGCCGAGCAGAGCGATCACCACGATCGCCTCCAGCCGCACCCGCCGCCTCAGCCGGAACGACGTCCAGGAAAAAGTGGCGACGTTCGAGATCATCAGGAACGCCACGAAGGCGGCCCAGGCAGCGATGCCGTAGATCGAGTCGTGGAGCCACTCCCACTGCTGCCCGCTCGCCAGCCACAGGAAGATGGGCAGGAGCAGAAGGCCTGCCCCCGCCGGCGCGGGAACGCCGGTGAGGAAGCCGGCCGACTTGTGCGGCTGCTCGTCGGCATCGATCTGCGCGTTGAAGCGGGCGAGCCTCAGCGCCGCGCAGGCGGCATAGGCAAGCGCGAACATCCAGCCGAAGCGCGGCCATTCCTGCAGCGCCCAGAGGTGGAGCACGATCGCGGGGGCAACGCCGAAGGCGATGACGTCGGAGAGCGAATCGAGTTCGGCCCCGAACCGGCTCTGCCCGTTCAGCATCCGGGCGATACGGCCGTCCATGCCGTCCAGCACCGCCGCGACCACGGTGGCGGCCAGCGCCCGCTCCCACTCCCCCGCAATCGCGAAGCGGACGGCGGTGAGGCCAACGCAGAGCGCGAGCGCGGTCACCGCGTTCGGCACCACCGCACGCAGCGGTATGCCCCGGCGGATGCGCTCGCGCGGCTGGCTCACTGCGCGACGCCCTCCAGCAGCTTCGCCTCGCCAAGCCGCGCGACGATGGTCTCTCCGGCAATGGTACGCTGGCCGAGCAGGACGTGGGACGAGGTGCCCTCGGGCAGATAGACGTCAACGCGGCTGCCGAAGCGGATGAGGCCGACCCGCTGGCCGGCCGACACGCTGTCGCCGGCCTTCACCCAAGGCACGATCCGCCGCGCGACGAGGCCGGCAATTTGGGTGAAGCCGATCCGCACGCCCGCGGCGCTCTCGACGAGGAAGTGGTTGCGCTCATTGTCCTCGCTCGCTTTGTCCAGGTCGGCGTTGAGGAACTTGCCCGGAATGTAGGCGACCTTGGTGACCCGGCCGGTGATCGGCGCGCGGTTGATGTGAACGTCGAAGACACTCATGAAAATGGAGACGCGGGTGACCGGCGCCTCGCCGAGCCCGTCGGGGCCGGCAAGCTCGGGCGGCGGGGGAACGGAGGCGATCATCGTCACCAGCCCGTCGGCGGGCGCGATGACGAGGTCGTCGCCCTTGGGCGTGGTGCGAATGGGATCGCGGAAGAAGGCCGCGACCCAGGCTGTCACCGCGAGCAGCGGGAAGCCGATCTCGTCCGAGATGAAGAAGAGGAAGGCCACCGCGACGACGCCTGCGATGACCACGAACTTGCGCCCTTCGGGATGAACCGAAGGCCAG
>DASWMM010000272.1:0-6637 GCA_036399755.1 Allosphingosinicella sp. | reverse complement strand
AACTCCCGCTCGTCGCCCTCGATCCGGTCCGCTAATCCACCACCCCGTTCGTCTCGAGCGAAGTCGAGAGACCCCGACCCGCTCGTCTCGAGCGAAGTCGAGAGACGCTGGCACGGGCGACGAAAGCCGCACGCGCGGCTTGCGTAGCGAAGATCGAGGGTGAGGAGCGGGTAGGCCGCGAGGCGGAATAAAGAGAGGCGAGCGGCGGAGCCACTCCGCCCCGGATCAGTCGTCGCCGAGCTCCGCACGCGGATCGCGGTCACGGCTGAGATCGTCGACCTCGTTCATGATGCTGGTCAGCGCCGACATGCCGTCCGATTCATATTCGCGGCGCGACGTCAGCTTGCCCTCGGCAAGCAGATTTTCGAGCGCCACCCGGCCGCGGGCGACGCGGCTCTTGATCGTGCCGACGGCGCAGCCGCAGATCTCCGCCGCTTCTTCGTAGGCGAAGCCGCCGGCGCCGACCAGGATCAGCGCCTCGCGCTGCGGCTGGGGAAGGTGGAGAAGCGCGCGCTGCATGTCGCCCAATTCGACGTGCCGGTCCTGACTGGCCGGCGCGGCGAGCATCTTCGATGCGGTGATCTCGTCCCACTCGCCCTTGAAGCGCGCCCGGCGCATCTGGCTAAGGAAGAGGTTGCGCAGGATGATGAAGGTCCAGGCCCGCATGTTGGTGCCCGCCTGGAAGCGTTTGCGCGCCGCCCAGGCCTTGAGCAGGGTTTCCTGGACAAGATCGTCGGCGAGATCGCGGCTGCCGGACAGCGAACGGCCGAAAGCGCGCAGGTGCGGAATGACCTGCGCGAGCTGATCCTTGAATTCGTCGTCGGGCAGCGGAACGGGATCGGGCCGTACCGTTTCAACTTCGTCGTCTTCGATCGATGCCGGCTCTTGGCTCAAGCTGCCCCCGCTGAAAATTTACGCATCTTTGCGTCGGTTCACGCGGTCGCGGCGCCCGCAGGCGCGCGCCCGATGCTTACGCAATGTAGGTGGTCAGGACCAGACCAGCAACAGCACGGCGAAGATGATCACCACCAGACCGATGGAAATCGGCAGGATATACCGGACGGTGCCAGGCGTTGCCCCGCCACGCGCCCTGGTTGTGTCGATATGCTGGGTGCCGTCGTCCATTGTACCTGTGTTCCACTCGTTTCAGGGGGGCAACGCCCGCTTGGCGCGCGGGTTCCCGCTCCCGTTTTCCGCTCAGGCCGGGCCGCTCAGACCGGGATGGTGGATTGATCGAAGAACAAAGCGTTGGCGATCGCCGCTTTCACCGTGGAACGCTGGAACGGCTTGGTGATCAGGAACGTCGGCTCGGGCCGCTCGCCGGTCAGCAGCCGCTCCGGGAAGGCGGTGATGAAGATCACCGGGACCTGGAATTCGGCAAGGATGTCCTTCACCGCGTCGATCCCCGAACTGTCGTCGGCAAGCTGGATGTCGGCGAGCACCAGGCCGGGACGGGTGGCAAGCGCCTGGGCGACCGCCTCGTCGCGGGTCACCGCGACGCCGGTGACGGTGTGGCCGAGATCGCGGACGATGGTTTCGATGTCCATCGCGATGATCGGCTCATCCTCGATGATCAGAACGTCGGCGCGGGTCTGGCGCTCGATCTCCGAATTGGCTTCGTTGACCAGGCGCTCGACCTCCTCCGGTTCGGCGCCGATCAGGTAGCCGGCATCCTCGTTGGTGAAGCCTTCCATGGCGGTCAGCAGCAGCACCTGGCGGGACAAGGGAGTCATGTTGGCAAGGCGCGCGTTGGCGATGTCCTCGCGCGGATCGTCGCTGCCGGAATCGCCGGGGCTGTCCTCGATATGCGCGGTCGACCAGATGGCGTGAAAGGTGCGGTACAGGCCAAGCCGGGGATCGATGTCGCGCGGGAAATCCCCAGGCGCGGCGACGATCGCTTCAAGGGTCGCGCGCACGAAATTATCGCCATGCGCCTGGCTGCCGGTGAGGGCGCGGGCATAGCGCCGGAGGAGGGGAAGGTGCGGCGCGAGTTCCTGACCGAGCGACATGTTCGTTACGACTCCTATTCAAATCCTTGCGGCCCTATTGAAAGCGTGGGCTGCGCATTGCAACCCTGCCCGCCGCGCACGCGCGGCAGGGGCAAACAGAGGTGTGAAATGGCCCCGCTTGCTCCCGCATGAGAGGTTGGAACCATTGGCGCAGTTTTTTGTTTCCACGCCGACTGTGGGCGATTATTTCGCCCGCGGAGCGGGGCGTGTTTCGTACTCAGGCTAAAAGGCCGCGTGCGGGCTTGCACCTTGAACAGGCAGCGGGCGGCATCGGCCGTGAGGGGTGTTGAATTTGAGTTTCGTGAACGACAAGGATGACGAGCGTAGGCGCAAGTCCCCGCCTTCCCCCGAAAGCCAAGGAACCGATGCCCCCAAGGCCAGGAAGAAGCGCGGCGGCACGCCCGAAGTCGGGCATGCCTTGCGCGCCGCATATCAGAAGACGATCGACGAAAGCATTCCGCCTGAGTTCCTCGATCTCCTTGGTAAGCTCGGCTAAGGAGGCAAGCTCGGGCAAGGGGGCAAGCCCGGCTATGGGCCGCCCCTTCGGCGGCACGACACAAAACGGCACATCCCCGTGCGGCACATCCCCAGGCGGCACATTGTTTTGACGGAAGACGAAAAAGGCTGGTTCGGCACGCGGTTCGCCCGGCTTTCGACCGGCGCGAAGATGCTGCTGATCCTCAGCGCGGCTTTGCTGCCGCTGGGGCTTATCGCGGTGCTCGCCTCCCTGCAGAGCGCGCAGCAGAACGGCGCCGAGCGCCGCGAGGAAACGCTCGGCCGGCTGGAGATCAAGGCGCAGCGGATCAACTCGGTCGTATCGCGCGCGGCAATCACCATCGACACGGCGGCCGCGGCGATCGTGCTCGCCCCCAATTCACGAATTTGCGAAACCACTCTGGCCCGGCTCGAGCAGGCGCCGATCCGCGGGGCGCGCTATGCCCTTTACGGCGCCGACGGCACGCCGGCCTGCGGGTCGCCGGGGATCAGGCTTCCCTCCGCCACCGCCGCAAGGGCCGAAGCGGGGAAAAGCGTCGCCGAGATCCTGCCGGACAACAGCGCGCTTCGGCTCACCTTTGTGGGTGCGGACGGTAAGCCGGACGGCGTGGCCGAATTCCCGCGCGACATGCTTGCCGAGCTCACCTTCATTCCCGGCACCAGCCGCAACTTCGATCTGGAACTGGTCCAGGGCAACCGCCGGATGGTGCTTCGCGACGAATATGAAGACGGCGCGCTGATGCACACGGTGAGCGGATCGCAGCCCGTCGCCGGGGGCCAGGCGCAGCTCAACATCGCGCTCAGCACAGTGCCGATTTCCGCCCTCGAGCTGTTGATGATCCTGCTGCCCGTGCTGATGTGGCTTGCCGCCGCCTGCGTCGGCTGGCTGGTCGCCGACCGGCTGCTGCTTCGGCCGCTGGTCCGCATGCAGCGCGCGGTGTCCGCCTACCGGCCCGGCGATCCCCGGCTCGACATTCCGCAGCTTTCCACCCCGGCGCACGAGATCAAGGCGCTGGCCAGCGCCTTCAACGACGTCGCCCGCACCGTTGCCCGCCACGAAGCCGATCTAGAAGCGGCGGTGGAGCGGCAGACCAGGCTGGTGCGCGAAGTCCACCACCGGGTGAAGAACAACCTGCAGGTCGTCGCCTCGCTGCTCAACCTCCACGCCCGCGGCGCGGCGAGCGAGGACGTGGCGGCGGCTTATGCCTCCATCCAGCGGCGGGTGGACGCCCTCGCCGTGGTGCATCGCAACCATTATGCCGAGCTCGAGGAAAATCGCGGCGTTGCGCTCAAGCCGCTGATTTCGGAGCTGGCCGCCAATCTGCGCGCCACGGCGCCGCAGGTCGCCTCCGGAATGGCGATCAGGCTCGATCTCGAGCCTTATTACGTCACCCAGGACGTTGCGGTGTCCGTCGCGTTCCTGATCACCGAACTGGTCGAGTTCGCGATGTTCTGCGGCGCGCAGAACGTTGCCATTTCCCTCACCGCGGGTGACACCGGCAAGCAGGCCTCGCTTGTGGTGGAATCGGAAAGCCTGCGCGCCGACATCCCGTGCGACGAGAAGCTTGCCGACCGGTTCGAGCGGATCGTCACCGGCCTGTCCCGCCAGCTCCGCTCCGCCATCGACCGTGACCGGAACACCGGCCGCTACCAGCTCGCCATCACGGTGGTCGACAAGGGCGACGGCTGAGGCCGGTTGCTAGGGCCGGGGCCCGTCCGGGTTGGTTTCGTCTTCCGAATAATCAGGGTAGCCGACCGAGCGTTCCTGGTCCTTGGCAACCGTGCCGGAATCCTGGCCGGCCTCGTTGGCTGTCTCGATGTTGGTCTTCTCGTCGCGATGGACTCCGGTGAGATCGCTGTGCGGCGTCGATTTGGGGGGCTGGGCCACTGGGATAGTCTCCTTCAAGCCTCTCAATCCGCCGCGGCGGCCGGCGGTTGCGAGAAAAATGCACGGAGTGCACTTTTTTAGAACCCGCCTGGGAACCCCCGCCCAGTTCTGCCGTTATGTCATTCGAACAGCGACCTTTTGCCCCCCCGCTCTCGCTGTTCGCTAAAATGAGCCCGGACCCGCCAACCTCCCCCCCCCCCCGGTGGCGGCTCCGGGCTCACCCTTCCCCCTCCCGCAAGGCGCCTCCGGCGCCTTTTCTTTTGCCTGCCGTGCATCGCGACCACGTCGCCTTACGCCGTTGCCGCGGGTTGGTGGTGATGTTCGCTGGATTTCGGGCAGCTCGCCATCCTGTTCGACACCCAATCTTGGGGTGTGTCCCCCTTCCTTGTCATTCCCGCGAAAGCGGGAATCCCGCTTCTTTCTTCTCGCTGCGGCCAAAAGGGGAGGAGGAGAAGAAGAAGCGGGACCCCCGCTTTCGCGGGGGTGACGGTCTCAGGGCGTCACCGGAGCTGGGCGTTCCCCAACTACCTGTAGACACAAACGAGGGGGGTTGGTGCTCCTCTGGATCCTCAGCCATGCAGGGGGCATGGTGGCCTCTTCCATCGCAACAAACTTTTTCCATATGCGCCGGGAACCCACTCGCCCAATGGCCGTTATGTCATTCGGATAGCGACCTTTTACCCCCCCGCTCTCGCTATCCACCAACGAGCCCGGACCCGCCATCCCCCCCCCCCCCGATGGCGGCTCCGGGCTCGAATACCTCCCAGACCCAAGCAAGGCGCCACTCGGCGCCTTTTCTTTTGCGCGGCGCGGAGGGGCGCCCCTTTTCCGGCCGAGCCGCCCTGCACAGCGAGGCCCTTCCGGCCACGCCGCCCCCCCCTCCCGCCGGGCTTCACCCTCGGCCGCTCATCCGCCGCTGCCGGTCCACGGCCCGCCGCTTGGCCGTTGCCCTTCCGGAACCACTTGGCCCGCCGCGCGATTAGCCTTTCACCTGGCGCGGCCGATATAAAAACGCGCCGAGCCTTTGTTGGAGAATGATCATGGCCCGTAAGCTTCTTGCCCTTTTCGCCGTCACCGCCAGCCTTGCCCTCGGCGCCTGCAACACCGTGAAGGGCGTCGGCGAAGACGTTCAGTCGGTCGGCGAGGCCGGCGACAAGGCGATCTAAGAACCCGCGCGGACGGCGGCCGGCCCGGACCTGTCCGGAACCAAAGCCGCCGTCCGCACGCTCTGCCATCGTCCGCTCCATCAGGCGCATCGCGCGCCGGGGCCGCACAGGAGACCGATCATGGTTCGTAAGCTCGTCACCCTTTTCGCAATCACCACGAGCCTCGCGCTCAGCGCCTGCAACACCGTCAAGGGCGCCGGCGAGGACATCGAGTCCGTTGGCGAGGCCGGCGACAAGGCCACCTGAGCGGCCAGACAGCGTTTCGAGATTGGGGCTGCCTTCACGGGCGGCCCTTTTTTTGTGCGTGGGCACAGTTTCCGCACGGCGTGAAACTCCCCTCCCTTGGCACCGGCATGGGCGCAAAGGCACCGCGCTTCGGAAGGGAGGGGCCGGGGGTGGGTTCCACACTGCGCGGATGCGAAACCCACCCCCGGCTCCTCCCTGGTCTCCATAGGTTCGCAAGGCACTCAGCGGAGGCAGCATCGGGGTGGCGCTGAGAAACCGGTACGCCGGCGCCTAAGTTCCTCCCCATCGCGAGATGGGGAGGGGAACCAGCGAAGCTGGTGGAGGGGTAGCTGCCGTGTACCTTGAGGCTGCACGCGGGAACCTCTTATCCATCGCCAATTACCCCTCCACCATGCTGCGCATGGTTCCCCTCCCCATCCTGGCGGATGGGGAGGAACTGGAGCCCCGCGCACTTCGGCAGGCATGGGTCGCGGCGGAGGCCGCTTTGTATGGGTGGGATCGTGGCGGCCTTTCGCGGCTGCCTCTTGCGGAACGAGCGCGTCTGCCCGCTACGACGCGTCCGAGGGCGCGTCGCCACTCGCCTCGGCTTCCACCACGTCCTTGGCGCGGCGGCGTTCGGTGAACCAGATGGCGATCAGCGACACTTCGTACAAAACGATCAGCGGGATCGCGAGCATGAACTGGGACAGGACGTCGGGCGGCGTCGCCACCGCTGCGATCACGAATGCGCCCAAAATGGCATAACGCCTGCCGCGCGTGAGCTGCTGGCGGGTGACGATCCCCGCCCGTTCCAAAAGCATCAGCAGGATCGGCAGCAGAAAGGCGATTCCGAA
>DASWMM010000271.1:0-8030 GCA_036399755.1 Allosphingosinicella sp. | reverse complement strand
GGAGGATGAGGGGCCGGTGCCGAGTGCGCCCGGGCACACGCTCCCGGCCAGCGAAGATCAGGATGAGCGGATGGAAAGCGGCGGCGATTCGGGTTCGGGGCCGCCGGGAACGATCCGCCCTCCCGACTGACCGCGGTGCTCAGCCGCCGGCATGCTCCGGCTTGCCCTTGCGCTTTGTCGAGGCGAGTTCTTCGAGCTGCTTTTCGCTCATCGATTCGGCCATGTCCTTCGAAGGACCCTTGAGCTTGCTCTTCGGCGTGTCGCCGCGCTTGGCGGAAAGGGCGGCGCCGGCGGCGCGCTGCTGCGCTTTCGATTTGGCAGGCATGGCTGGCTCCTCTAACGGGTGGCGCGAACTGGAACCGCCGCGCCGCCGCCGCGGTTCCCGAAACGCACATCCGAGCGGAGGAACGATGGACGAAATCGAATGGTGGGAGTTCGACTCCGCCAAGGAAATGGCCGAGCAGGTCGCGGGCGACATCGGCTTCGTGATTGAAAGCGCGCTTGAGGCGCATGGGGACGCGCGGATCGCGGTGCCGGGCGGATCGACGCCGGACCTCGTTTATGCGCAGCTCGCCAAGCGCAAGGACATCGACTGGAGCCGCGTGACTCTGATCCCGACCGACGACCGGCTGGTGCCGCTCGCCGACGCGCAGAGCAATCACCGCAAGCTTCAGGGCTATTTCGGCGCCAAGAAGGCGAACATCGTCAGCCTGGTCGATGAAGCGGCTTTGGGCGATTACAAGGAAGCCGGCCGGCTTGCCGACGCCGGCCTGTCCCTGCTGCAATGGCCGCTCGACCTCGCCTGCCTGGGCATGGGCGCGGACGGGCATGTTGCGAGCATCTTCCCGGGGCCGGACCTCGACGCCGCGATCAACGGCCCGCGCTCGCGCCGGGCGATCGGCGTCAGGCCCGATCCGATGCCGGAGAACGCACCGGTGGAGCGGGTGACGCTGACCGGCGCGGCGCTCACCTCGGCGCGGACGGTGATGATCATGGTCACCGGCGCCGAGAAGCGCCGGGTGCTGGAGCAGGCGATCAAGGAAGGGCCGCTGTCGTCGGTGCCGATCGGCCGGGTGCTCGCCAATATCGAAGTGCCGGTGGACATCTTCTGGAGCGCCGAGTGACCTGAGGCGCTCAGGGCGGGCATTCCAGCCAAAAATCCTGCACTTCGATCTTCCGGCGATCGAGGGGCAGGGTTTTGCGCAAGTAGGGCCGCAGCGTTTCCCACGGGAGGAGCGTCGGTTGCTCGGTCGCCGAGGACCCGCTCCCATCCTCTTCGAACTTGAGGCACAGGCCCGCTCTGCTGATACGGGGGAACTGGGCAGGGTCGAGCCGCCGGTATTCGCCGAAGGGCTCCACCGGCTCCCCGTACATTCGGGCAAGGAGCGGCCAGGCCAGAGCCCTCTCCCAGCCGCTTTTGGGATCGAAGAAGTCCGACGCGGTGAGGCGGCGGCGTTGCTTCAAGGACCAGGAGAATGCACGCGACCACGTCGCGCTCACCGGTCCTCCCTTGGGATACTGCCAGAGTTCTTCTCGGGCCAAGATAACGCCCGGTGCCGAGCCGACGATATCGAGTGCGACGCTCGCATCGGCAAACGTCACCCATTCCACTTCATGACCCATACCGGCGACAAGGCGTGGGACCTGCGCGTTGAATGCGCGCTCATCGGCGTTTCGAGGGTTTTGCAACGACGTTGAGGTTGTGCGGTGTTCGGCGGGTCCGCTGTTGAGGCCGACCGGTATGTCGTCCTCTTCGGCAAAATGGGTCGTGCGGTTCGACACGGTGCGCACATACGTCCGGCCGCCGAGTGAGAAGATGCTGCGTTCGACCAGCACCGTGCCGTTCCCGTCGCCCGAAAGAAGCGCCGCCGAGGCCAGCAGGAGGAGCCCGGGCCGGGGCATCAGCCTAGAGCAGCTCCTGGAGCCCGAGCGTGTGGTGAAGCGCCGCGCGGGCGCTTTCCATTTGCGCCCAAAGATCGGGCTTGAGAAGGTCGTCGGGGGCGATCTGCTCGGGCCAGTGTTCGGCGATGATTGCGGCGAGGCTGTCCAGTTTCGGCTCATCGACCAGGAAGCGGGGGTCCACCGCGGCGGGATCGGCGGCGACGCGGAGGCGGAGGCAGGCGGGGCCGCCGCCGTTGGCCATGGACTGGCGCACGTCGACGACGAGGACCTGGCGAATCGGCCCGTTGCCGGCGAGCATCTCTTCCAGCCAGCGCCAGACGGTGGGGGTTTCGCGGGCTTCTTCGGGGACGACCAGGGCCATGCCGCCTTGGGGAAGGGTGACGAGCTGGGCGTTGAACAGGTAGCTCGAGATCGCGTCGGCGAGGGTGACCTGCGCGGCGGGGACTTCGACGATCTCCACCTCGGGGACGAGGCGCCTCAGTTCGGCAAAGAAGCTCGGGCGGTCCTCGAAGGCCTGTTCGTGGGCGAAGAGGACGTTTTCGTTGGCGACGGCGACGACGTCGTTGTGAAACGCGCCGGCGGCGATCGCCTCCTCGGACTGGCTGACGAACAGGGTGCGATCCGGATCGAGGCGGTGAAAGCGGGCGACGGCGCGGCTTGCCTCGGCGTGCTGGCGGACGGGAAACGTGCCGCCTTTCTGGCCGTAGACGAAAATCTCGACGCCCGGCGCGCCGTGGGCGATAGCGATGCGCATGTGGTTGGCCGCGCCTTCGTCGCCGAAGGTGGCGGGGACCGGCGGGTGGACGGCGAAGTGGCGCTCGTCGGCAAAGGCGACCTGGAGCTGGGCGAGCGTCGCCGGCCATTCGTGGCTGCGGTGGGCCATGGTGCGCAGGTTGGCGGCGGTGAGGTGGCAGCGGGCGTCGGCGGTGTCGGGGGCGGGGGAGACCGTGGCGGCGTTGGCGGCCCACATCGCGGAGGCGGAGAAAGCGGCCGGGCGGAGGGAGGCCGGGACCTCTTCAATGGTGGTGCCGAGTTCGGCCAGCCATGCCCGGTCGGGGCGCGGGTGGGGGAGAAAGATGCCCTGGGCGAGGCCGAGGCGGAGGTTGTGGCGCATCTTGTCCAGGCCCTGCAGCGCGGCGGCGCGGGGGTGGGAGACGAGGCCCTTGTTGGTTGACGACGCGATGTTGCCGAGGCTGAGGCCGGAATAATTGTGGCTTGGGCCGATGATGCCGTCGAAGTTGATCTCGCGGATGCTCATGGCGCTCAGCGGCCGATTGCGGTGAAGCTGTCGCCCGGCTCGATACCAAGCATAGCGGCGGCCGAGCGGGAGATGGTGGCGCCGCCTTCGGGCTCCATGCGGACGTTGGAGCAGGCGGCGGCGAAGCTTTCGAAGCGGCCGGCGGCGAGCATCATGTTGGGCCCTTCGACCTCGTCGGCGACGGCGACCAGCTCGACGTCGCGGGCGTCGCGGATCGAGCGAACCTGGTCGGTCTGGGCGATCATGGTCGGGCCGCCGTCGAAGATGTCGATATAGCTTTCGAAGGCGAAGCCTTCACGCTCCAGCATTCTCATGGCGGCACGGCCGGAGGGGTGGGGAACGCCCATCACCGCACGCGCGCTTTCCGGCAGCATGGCGGTATAGACCGGGGTCTTGGGCATCAGATCGGCAATGAACTGGGTGCCGTGGGTGCCGTTCAATTGGTCGGCTTCCTGGAAGTTCATGCCGAAGAAGCGCCCGGCAATCGCATCCCAAAAGGGCGAGCCGCCGGCTTCGTCGATGACCCCGCGAAGCTCGGCAAGGATGCGGCGGTTGAAGCGTTCGCGGTGGCGCTTGATGAACAGGTAGCGGCTGCGGGCGAGGAGCAGCCCGAGGCCGCCGGCGCGCTCGCCCGGGTGAAGGAACAGGCCGCCGACTTCCGAGGAGCCTTCCAGATCGGTGGTGAGGCTGAGCATTTCGGCGCGGAAGGTTTTCCCCAGCGCCCGGGAGGTCTGGGTGAGGGTGCTGATCCGGTAGGAATAGAAAGCGTGATCGGTGCCGACCATGCCGAATACCTGGCAGGTGCCGCGGATCTGGCCGGTTTCGGTGTTTTCGAGGACGAACAGGAACATATCGTCGCCGGGCTCCGAACGGTCGGCGGCGAAGCTTTCCTGCGAGCGGATGATCTTGTCAACCAGGGCGCCGCGGTCGGGCGGCAGGTTGGTGAAGCCGCCGCCGGTGAGCTTGGCCATTTCGTAGATCGATGCGAAATCGTCATTGCCGGCGGGACGGACTCGGAAACTCAAAGACACTCTCCGGATGCGAGCCGCAAAATGGTGAGGGCGGACAATTGCGCGCGCTCGGCCAGGCTTTCGACGATCAGATATTCGTCGAGGGAATGAATGGCGCCGCCGCGTACCCCCATCGTGTCGACAACGGGCACACCGCAGGCGGCGATGTTGTTGCCGTCGCACACGCCGCCGGTGTTCCGCCAGGCGATGGGCTGGCCGAGGTCTGCGCCGCAGCGTTTCACCAGGCCGAACAGGGCTTCGGCGGGGGCGTCGAGCGGCTTGGGCGGGCGGCCCCAGCCCCCATGGGGGTGGATGCGGACGTCGTGCTCGGCGGACACGGCGGCGATCGCCGCGTCGAGCAGCGCCTGGGCTTCGGACTGATCCTCAGGCGTGCGGGGGCGCATGTTGACCCGGAGTACCGCATGATCCGGCACGACGTTGTTGGGGCCACCGCCGTCGATCTTGGCGGGGTTCACCGAGAGGCCGGGCCGGCGGGCGCGGGAGAGGCGGAGCGCGAGATCGGCGGCGGCGACGAGGGCGTTGCGGCCGTTTTCGGGATCGCGGCCGGCGTGGGCGCTTCGGCCCTGGACCCGGAGGGAGAAGTTGCCGCTGCCGGGGCGCGCGCCGGCGAGGGTACCGTCGGGGAGGGCGGAGGGCTCGTAGGTGAGGGCGGCCGTCTTGCCGCGCGCGGCTTGGGTGAGAAGGGCGGCGGAGCCGGGGGAGCCGACTTCCTCGTCGGAGTTGATCACCACTTCGTAGCCGAAGCGGGCGGCGAGGGGGGAGGCTTCGACCGCTCTGAGCGCCGCGAGAAGGACGGCGAGGCCGCCCTTCATGTCGGCCACTCCGGGGCCGCGCAGCACCTTGGCGCCGAGCCATTCGAGGCGCTGGAAGGGGTGGTCGGCGCCGTAGACCGTGTCCATGTGGCCGGCGAAGAGGAGCTGGACCGGAGCGTTCGGGCGGACGCGCAGGTGGAGGTTGCGGCCGTGGGCGAGCGGGCGCAGCGAGCCGTCCGGGTCCATGGCTTCCACCGGCGCGGGCTCGGCGAGGGTGAGGTCGCCGGGCAGGGCTGCGTAAGCGTCGGCGAGGAGGGTCGCCATTCGGGCGAGGCCATCGAGGTTGCGGGAGCCGCTGTTGACCCGCGCCCAGGCGCTCACCTGATCGAGCATCGGCGCGGCCGCGGCTGCCTCCAGCACCGCCCGTTCCTCGCTCGTCACCCCTTGCATGCGGTGAGCCTTAGCCAATGATTCGCGGCAGCGCCACACCGGGTGGAGGCTTCAAAGGCGCTGCAGAGTTGACGAAGTGTGGGGTTTCGCCAGGGGAATGGCGTCACTTCTGTAAACTCTGGCCGGGGGTGCCTCGCAGCGGGCATGTGGTCCGGCAGGGGTGGGTGAAGTGCCATCGGGGCACAAAGACACATTTGGGGGCATGTAGGAAAGCTCCGGCATCCACCCTCGTTGTGACGGCGCTTGGCGGGGTGAAGGAAGAGAAGGAGGAGAAGGAGGAGAAGGAGGAGAAGGAGGAGAAGGGAGAAGGTGGACCCCGGATCAAGTCCGGGGTGACGAAGGGGCGGGGTCGTGCCTTTTCCGTCATTCCCGCGGAAGCGGGAATCCCGCTTCTTCTTCTCCGCCTTGCTCGCGGGCGCAGCGGCGCAAGGTAAGAACAGAAGGGAAGAACAAGAAGCGGGATCCCCGCTTTCGCGGGGATGACGTTTGGTGTTCTACGCGCCCTCGGAAGCTAGAACTTGCCCCGGAATGCCGCCAGCACGTCTTCGTAGAGCTTGCGCTTGAAGGGGACGATGGTGGCGGGGAGGTCTTCCGGGTCGGTCCATTTCCAGGCGCGGAATTCGGGGTGTTCGGTGTCGATGTTGACGTCCGAATCCTCGCCCAGGAAGCGGAGCAGGAACCAGTGCTGGCGCTGGCCGCGCCATTTGCCCTTCCACAGCTTGCCGACCAGGTCGTGCGGGAGATCGTAGAGCAGGGGCTCGGGCGCGGCGGCGACGATCTCCACCTTGTCGCGGGGGATGCCGGTTTCTTCTTCCAACTCGCGAAGCGCGCCGTCTTCGGGCGTCTCGCCTTCGTCGAGGCCGCCCTGGGGCATCTGCCAGGCCTCGAGCGTCGAATCGAGGCGCTGGGCAACGAACACCTTGCCCTCGCGATTGACCAGCATGACGCCGGCGCCGGGGCGGTAGGGGAGGGTGGCGGGATCGGTGGTCATAGCTTCGCCTCGGCTTCTTCGATGAGGAGGCGCAGGGCCTCGACGGCGGCGCGGACGTCGGTGTCGGAGGAGGGGATGGCTTTTCTGAGGTTGATGAAGCCGTGGATGTTGCCGCGGGCTTCGCGGAACACGGTGGTCACGCCGGCCTGGATGCAGGCGGCGGCGTAGGCGCGGCCCTGGTCGCGGATCGGGTCCGCGCTTGCGGTGAGGACCAGGGTGGGCGGCATCCCAGCCTGGCTCTTGAGGAGGGGGGCAGCGCGCCAGTCCTTGCGGTCGGGGGCGTAGCATTCGTCGAACCAGGCCATGGAGTCGCGGCTGAGGAGATGGCCATCGGCGAACTGGTCGAAGCTAGGGTAATGCGGGCCGGGATCGGCGGCGGGGTAGATCGGCCACTGCGCGAGTACCGGCACGGCGGCGGGTTCGTCGCGCAGGGCCAGGGTGACGACAATCGTGAAGTTGCCGCCGGCGCTGTCGCCGCAGGTGACGAGGCCTGTGACCTGGCGGCCGAGCTCGGCCGGGCTGGAGGCGGCCCAGCGCGCGGCGGCGATGCAGTCCTCGACGCCGGCGGGGAAGGGGTTTTCGGGAGCGAGGCGGTAATCGACGGCGAGCACCGGCATGTCGAGCTGGCGGGCGATCTCGGCGCAGAAGGGCTCGTGGCTTTCGAGATCGCCGAGCACGTAGCCGCCGCCGTGGAAGAAGGTGACGAGCGGGCCTGGCTCGCGGGTTTCGCGGGCGTCGTAGAGGCGCAAGGGGATGTCGCCGGCCGGGCCGGGGCAGGAGAGGTCGTGGACGACGGCGAGGTCTCCGGTCGGGAGATCGGCGACGTAGCGCGATTTTACCAGCATGGCGCGGGCGCCTTCGGGGCCGGCCTCGCGGCTGGTCGGGCCGGGGAGCGCGTTGAGGAAATCGAGGAAGCTGCGCACTTCGGGGCGGAGAAAGGGCTCGGTCAAGAAAGGCTCCATGGCGCGGCGGGGGTGGCGCGCCTACCTAGTGCCGGTGATCGCCATCGTCCATCATCCCGATTATGTCGCGCCCGCGCCGGCGGACAGCCGCTACCGGTGGAACAAGAACGGGCTGGTGAAGGCGTGCCTGGAGGAGAGCGGCGCGGCGATCGACTGGGTGGAGCCGGAGGCGATGCCGCGCGCGTGGCTCGAGCGGGTGCACTGCCCGGCCTATGTGGCGGAGGTGCTGGGCGCCCAAGTGCCGCGGGAGAAGGAGCGGCGGATCGGGTTTCCGGTGACGGAGGTGGTGGCGCGGCGGGCGCAGCGGGTGCCGGGCGGGACGTATCGGGCGGCCGTCGAGGCGCTGGCGCGGGGTTTTGCCTGCAACAATGCGGGCGGGAGCCACCATGGATTGTACGACACTGGCGCGGGCTATTGCGTGTTCAACGACCTGGCGATCGCGGCGGTGCGGCTGACGGGTGAGGGCCTGGCGAAGCGGGTGCTGATCGTCGATTGCGACGTGCATCAGGGGGACGGGACGGCGGCGCTGACGGAAGCGCGGGAGGATATCGCCACCTATTCGATCCATGCCGAGAAGAACTTTCCGGTGCGCAAGGCGGAGTCCACGGTGGATGTCGGACTGGCGGACGGGACGGCCGACGAGGCGTATCTGGAGGCGCTGGAGGGGAGTTTGGTGCCGCTGCT
>DASWMM010000270.1:0-11255 GCA_036399755.1 Allosphingosinicella sp. | reverse complement strand
ACCATAAAGCTGACCGGTGTTGGACGCCTGGCGGATGAGCTGAACGGTGACCCCGTCAATGCCCTTCGAATCCGCTTCGGCCACGGTGCGGCGCTCGGCGTTCTGCGATTCGATGCGCTCACGGTTCGCTTCGAAGACCTTGCGGTTCGACTCGTTGGCGCGAAGCGCCTTGCCGTTGGGGAGCAGGAAGTTGCGGGCAAAGCCGTTCTTCACCGTCACCACGTCGCCGATGGCGCCGAGCTTCTCGATTCGTTCGAGCAGAATGACATCCATTGCTCGCGCTCCTTACTTAACGACGTAGGGGAGAAGGCCGAGGTGGCGGGCGCGCTTGATCGCGGTGGCCAGCTCGCGCTGCTTCTTGCCGGAAACGGCGGTGATGCGGCTCGGAACGATCTTGCCGCGCTCGGACACGAAGCCCTGAAGCAGACGAACGTCCTTGTAGTCGATCCGGGGAGCGTCCTTGCCCGAGAAGGGGCAGCTCTTGCGGCGGCGGAAAAATGGGCGTGCCATGTTGCTGTCCTTTCTCTCTTAAGCTTCGGCGAAGTCGGCGCGGGGCGCGCGATCACCACGGTCACCGCGATCGCCACGGTCGTCGCGATCCCGGCGGGGGCCGCGATCGCTGCGGTCACCACGGTCGCCGCGGCCGTCACGGCTGTCGCGCTCGTTGCGGCGCATCATGGCCGACGGGCCTTCCTCATGCGCATCGACGCGGATCGACATGTAGCGGATCACGTCTTCGTTGATCTGGGTCTGGCGCTCCAGCTCGGCAACGACATTGGTCGGCGCTTCGAAGTCGATAGCGACATAATGCGCCTTGCGGTTCTTCGAAATGCGGTAGGCGATGGAACGAAGGCCCCACGTCTCGGTCTTGACGACACGGCCGCCGTTGGATTCGATGATGTCGGTTGCGGCTTGCGCCAGCGCGTCTACCTGGGCTTGGGCCAGGTCCTGACGCGCGAGAAATACATGCTCATAGAGCGGCATGTTCGCGTTCCTTATCTTGGCCGATCGCTGACGCCCGCCCAATGCGAAACGCCCCTCCGGCTGTCGTCTCAAAGTAAAAGGGGCGGTAAAAGCGCGTGCGCCTTCCGCCCCGTGGCCGCCACATGGCTGACCATGCTCGGAAAAGCAAGCCTCGCTTGCGCTTCGCCCCGCCTCTGGCCTAGCAGCCGCGCCAACAGGAGGCACTTATGCGCGCATTCATTTTCCCCGGCCAGGGGAGCCAATCGGTGGGCATGGGCAAGGCGCTTGCCGAGGCGAGCCAGGTCGCCCGCGAGCTGTTCGGCGAAGTCGACGAGGCATTGAAGCAGAACCTGTCGCGGCTGATGGCGCAGGGGCCGATCGAGGAGCTGACGCTGACCGAGAACGCCCAGCCCGCGATCATGGCCAACGCGCTTGCGACACTGCGTACGGCGGGGATCGAGGTGCGCGGCAAGGCGGATTTCGTCGCCGGCCACAGCCTTGGCGAATATACCGCGCTTGCCGCTGCCGGATCGCTGGATGTTGCGACCACCGCCCGGCTCCTCAAGCTGCGCGGGCTTGCCATGCAGCAGGCGGTGCCGGTGGGGCAGGGGGCAATGGCCGCCCTGCTCGGCGCAAGCGTCGAGATCGCCCAGGCGGTGGCGGACGAAGCCGCGCAGGGCGAAGTCTGCACCGTCGCCAACGACAACGATCCAAGCCAGGTGGTCATCTCAGGCCACCGCGGCGCGATCGAGCGGGCGCTGGAGATCGCCAAACTGAAGGGCGCCAAGCGGGCACTTCTGCTCCCGGTTTCCGCACCCTTCCACTCGCCGCTGATGGAGCCTGCCGCCCGCGCCATGGAGCAGGCGCTCGCCGATGCCGCGCTGACCAATCCGTCAGCGCCGGTCTACGCCAACGTCACCGCCGCCCCGGTCAGCGACGCCTCCGAAATCCGGCGTCTCCTCGTCGAGCAGGTCACCGGCATGGTCCGCTGGCGCGAAAGCGTCGCCGCAATGGCGGAAGCGGGCGTCACCCACTTCGTGGAATTCGGCGGCAAGGTGCTCGGCCCCATGGTGAAGCGCATCGCCCCCGACGCAAAAGTAACAAGCGTCGTCACGATGGACGACATCGACGCGCTGGTGAAGGAGGTTTGAGCATGTTCGACCTTTCAGGAATGACCGCTTTGGTGACCGGCGCTTCGGGCGGCATCGGCTCCGCCATCGCTCGTGCGTTGGCGGAGCGGGGGGCTCGGTTGGCGCTGTCCGGGTCGAACGAGGAGAAGCTGGAGGAGTTTCGGAGCGAGCTTGGCGGCGAGCATATCGCCCTGGCCGCCAACCTTTCCGACTCCGCGGCAGTCGATGGGCTGGTGCCGCAGGCGGTGGAGGCGCTCGGCAAGCTCGACATCCTGATCAACAATGCCGGCGTCACCCGCGACAATCTTGCGATGCGGATGAAGGACGAGGAGTGGCTCGACGTCATTCGCATCAACCTTGAAGCCGCGTTCCGACTGTCGCGGGCGGCGCTGAAGCCGATGATGCGCGCAAAATACGGCCGCATCATCTCGATCACATCGATCGTCGGCACTACAGGCAATCCGGGCCAGGCCAATTATGCAGCGTCCAAGGCAGGCATCGTCGGCATGTCCAAGGCGCTTGCCCAGGAAGTCGCAAGCCGCAACATCACGGTGAACTGCATCGCGCCGGGCTTTATCCGCTCGGCGATGACCGATGCATTGCCGGACGCGCAGAAGGAGGCGCTGATGGGCCGCATTCCGGCCGGCAAGCTTGGCGAGGGGAACGACATCGCCGCCGCGGCGGTTTACCTGGCGAGCCGCGAAGCCGCTTACGTGACGGGGCAAACCCTGCACGTGAACGGCGGCATGGCAATGCTCTAAGGGGCCCTCGTGCCCAAACACCAACCGCCACTTGCCAGCCCCCTCGGGGAGCGGCTAGGGCAATCGCAAACAAAGCCTAGGGAAGGGTAACATATGAGCGAAACTGCCGATCGCGTGAAGAAAATCGTCGTCGAGCACCTCGGCGTCGAAGCCGAAAAGGTCACCGAAGAAGCCAGCTTCATCGACGATCTGGGCGCGGACAGCCTCGACATCGTCGAGCTGGTCATGGCGTTTGAAGAAGAATTCGGCGTGGAAATCCCGGACGATGCCGCCGAGAAGATTTCCACGGTGAACGACGCGATCCAGTTTATCGATTCCAACAAGGCCTGAGCTTGCAGGTCTGCCGGCCGGCGATGGTCGGGCCGCTTTTTCGAAACGGCTCCCCGTCCATCGCCGGGGGGCCGTTTTGTTTTCTTGAAGAACCGGAGTTCCTTGCATGCGCCGTGTCGTCGTAACCGGTCTCGGAATGGTGTCCCCCTTGGGCGGCGACGTCGCGACGAGCTGGCAGAACATCCTCGCCTCAAAAAGCGGCGCCGGCCGTATCACCCGCTTCGATCCCACCGATTATGCGTGCCAGATTGCCTGCGAGGTAAAGCCGCCGGAGCATGAGTACGGCTTCGATCCCTCGATCCGCGTCGATCACAAGATTCAGCGCCAAGTCGATCCCTTCATTATCTACGGCCTAGATGCAGCGGGCCAGGCGCTGGAAGATGCCGGCCTCACCGACATGACCGAGGAAGAGCGCTTCCGCGTCGGCGTGTCGATCGGCTCAGGCATCGGCGGCCTGCCGGGCATCGAGAAGGAATCTCTGGTTCTTCACGAAAAGGGCCCGCGGCGCGTGTCGCCGCACTTCGTGCACGGTCGGCTGATCAACCTCATCTCCGGCCAGGTTTCGATCAAATACGGCCTGATGGGCCCGAACCATGCGGTGGTGACCGCTTGCTCTACCGGCGCCCACTCGATCGGCGACGCGGCACGGATGATCATCATGGACGACGCCGATGTGATGGTCGCCGGCGGCGCGGAGAGCGCACTGTGCCCGCTCGGCATTGCCGGCTTCTCCCAGGCACGGGCGCTGTCCACCCGGAACGATGCGCCGGAAAAAGCCAGCCGTCCTTATGACGTCGACCGTGACGGCTTCGTCATGGGCGAAGGCGCGGGCGTGGTGATCCTCGAGGAATATGAGCGTGCCAAGGCGCGCGGCGCGAAGATCTATGGCGAGGTTGTCGGCTACGGCATGTCGGGCGACGCCTACCACGTCACTGCCCCGCATCCGGAAGGCGCAGGCGGCTACCGGGCCATGGAAGTCGCGATGAAGCGCTCGGGCCTAGCCCTCGGCGACATCGACTATATTAACGCCCACGGTACTTCGACCCCGATGGGCGACGAGCTGGAGTTGGGCGCCGTGCGCAAGCTGTTCGGCAGCGCCATCGAGACGCTGTCGATGAGCTCCACCAAGTCGGCGATCGGCCACCTGCTCGGCGGTGCCGGCGCGGTGGAGGCGATCTTCTGCATCCTTGCCATGCGCGACCAGATCGTGCCGCCGACGCTCAACCTCGACAATCCCAGCGAGGCCACCCTTGGTGTCGATCTGGTGCCGCACGTCGCCAAGGAGCGCAAGGTGAAGGCGGTGCTCAACAACAGCTTCGGCTTCGGCGGTACCAACGCCAGCCTGGTCTTCCAGGCGGTTTGATCCGCGGATGAAAAAGCTGCTCGCGCTCGGCGTGCTCGCCGTGGCCGTGCTCGGGATCGGCCTTTGGTTCATCCAGGGCTGGAGCGGAGCAGGCCCGGCGATGAAACCGATCCCGGTGCTGATCCCCGCCGGATCGAGCATGGTGAAGGCGGCGCAGACGCTGGAAAAAGCGGGGGTGGTCGCGTCCGCCGAACGCTTCCTGTTCCAGGCCAAGATCTTCGGCGGCGGCGAGTCGATCAAGGCGGGGGAATATGAATTCCCCGCCCGCGCCAGCCATTCCGAGGTCCTCTCGATCCTGCAAAGCGGCAAGACGCTCCAGCGCCTCGTGACCATTCCCGAAGGCATGCCCTCGGTGCTGGTCCTCGAACGGCTGATGGCCGCACCGAATTTGACCGGCGAGGTGCAGGTGCCGGAGGAAGGCTCCGTCTTGCCCGACAGCTACAGCTACGGGCGCGGCGAAAGCCGCGCGGCGGTGCTGGCGCGGATGCAGGCGGCGATGACCAAGGCGATTGCCGAGCTGTGGCCGAAGAAAGGCCCGAAAAGCGTCGTCACCAGCCCGCGCGAGGCGGTGATCCTCGCTTCGATTGTGGAGAAGGAGACGGGCAAGGCTTCGGAGCGGCCGATGGTTGCCGGTGTCTACTCCAACCGGCTGCGCATCGGCATGAAGCTCGATGCCGATCCGACGGTGATCTACCCCGTGACCAAGGGCCGGCCGCTTGGGCGCAGGATCCTGCGGTCGGAGCTGGATGCCAGGAACGGCTACAACACCTATGCGATGCCCGGCCTTCCGGCGGGGCCGATCGCCAATCCCGGGCGCCAGTCGATCGCGGCGGTGCTCAACCCGGCCGAGACTCAGGCGCTCTATTTTGTTGCTGATGGCACGGGCGGACACGTCTTCGCAAACAGCCTCCCGGAGCATGAGGCCAATGTCACTAAGTGGCGTGCTCTCCGCAAGACTCGCGGAGAGATGTAGCTACCGCAGCCAGCCCTTCGCCCGGGCGTGGAACGCCAGCCAGGCAAGCAGCCCCGCGACGATCGTGATGGTGAGCGGCAGCGCGATCCCGCCGAACATCTCCAGATGGCCGCTGAGGAATACGATCCAGCCCTCCAGCATAAGGAGGCCAAGCAGCGAGACAAGCAGCACCGGCAGCGCCCAGCGCTTACGCAGAAGCAGGCCAAGGCTGCCGAGGAGGCCCGCGAAGGTGCCGATCGCAAACGCGCCGACGATCGCCGCCGGAACGCTCTCGGCAGCGGCGCGCTGCGCGGGATCGAGGCTGGCCATCGGGTCGCCGAACAGGCCGACCGATCCTAGATATTGGAAAACACCGAAGGCGTTCCAGAGCAGCGCAATCACGGCAACCACTCGAAACCAGCTTGGCGGCTCGGTATTGCCGGAAACGTCTGTAGCCATTGAACATCCCCCCTGGCCGGAAAGATGCGCGCTTCCGCCGCAGACTTCAAGTCGCGAGCCGGCGCCTTTCGATGCCGCTGTCGCTGCCCTGCGGGGTGGCGCAGTGGAAGGGTTCCACCGTCACCTTTTGCGCCTCGTGGCTGACCTGGATGGCCATGCGGTCGTCCACCATCAGGGCGACATGGTCGTCGCAGAAGAGGAGGTCGCCGCGAGCCAGGGAGGCGTCGTCTGGGAGGGCAGTGCCAAGGGCGCGCTGGTCGGAGGTGTCGCGCGGGCAGGTGATGCCGCAGAGCTGGAGGGCGAGCTGGACCAGGCCGGAGCAGTCGATGCCGTGCGACGTGCGGCCGCCGCGCAGAAAGGGGGTGCCGAGCAGGCGCTGGGCGACGGCAACGGGATCGCTCTCATACTCGTCGGTGCGGCGCAGGTAGGACAGCGGAATGCAGCCGCCCTCGATCTGCAGCATCGCGCCGCGCACTTCGCCGTGGACCCGGGCGCCCATCGGCATGTGCGCGATAGGGGTGGAGAGCGGGTCGCCGCAGGTCTGCACCGGGGCATGGGCTTCGCAGACGATGTGGGTCGGCTCGCGCGGATCGGCGAGTTCGATTGCCTCGACGTAGCCAACGCGGTGATCGAGCAGGCAATAGCCCCAGGCCCAGCCGGAGGTGATGTCGAGGACGGCAAAGCCTTCGCCGGGGAGAAGCTGCGACACGGGCTCGGACGTGTCGGACGGCGCCGAGTAGAGGCCGGCGGGGAGCATGCCGCAGGCGCGCATCAGCGGGCGGGCGTAATGCGGTGCGAAGAGGGTGCCGGCGAGGGCAACGTCGGCGATGTCGCGGCGCCAGGCGTTGAGGCGTGGATCGGGGAGAACGGACGGGCCGTCGAGCGAGAAGCGGGCGGCTTTGCGCGCCGCTCCCGCGTCAATGCTGGAGGAGGATCCCGCGTTCCTTGGGCGCGCGGCGGCCGTTGCCGTCCTGCTGCTCGATATTGCCTTCGAAGCGCTCAAGGAAATCCTGCCCTATGCTGGTCTTGGCGACGAATACGTTGCGGCGGTCCGCCTCGTCGCGCACGCGGCGCAGATAGCCGAGCGTGCCCAGGGTATTCAAGGCGCGCGTGATAACGGGTTTGGAAACGCCGAGGGTTTGGGCGAGGCCGCGAACCGTGTGCGGACCGGGCGTCAGATAGACGATCATCATCAGCGCCATCTGACGATTGGTAAGATCCGGCTGGCCCGACCGGACATAACCGATCAGCGTTTGCATCCAGCTCCTGAGCGAGCGCTCTGCCACTGGTTTTTCTCCAAATCCTAGCCGCATCCTTTCTTGTGAAAGGTCGGTCTGTTTCGGGGATACAACCAGTCAGATCGGGTTTCGTTTCGTTAGCTATTGAGAATTCGGCGCAAAAACGATGCTGTTCGTCAACGCGCATAGCGCGACGCCATCATTACCCATGCCGCGCGCAGGCCCAAAGCGTCGCCCCCCCTGGGCCGTCCGGGCCGGGCTGCGGAGCGCCAGGCGAAGGTGTCGAAATGCGCCCAGGGCACGCCGGCGGGGACGAAACGGCGCAGGAACAGGGCGGCGGTGACGGCGCCCGCCATGGGCGCGTCCGAGACGTTGCCGAGATCGGCGATGTCTGACGCCAGCATCTCGTCATAGCCGTCCCACAACGGCATCCGCCATGCGGGGTCCGAAACGGCGGTGCCGGCGGCGAGCAGCGCCTCGGCGAGTGCATCATCGCTCACGAAAAGGGCCGGCAAATCGGGGCCGAGGGCGACTCGGGCGGCGCCGGTGAGGGTGGCGAAATCGAGGATCAGCTCCGGCTCGCTTTCGCCCGCCTTGGTGAGCGCGTCGGCTAGAATCAGGCGGCCTTCCGCGTCTGTGTTGCCGACTTCGACGGTGAGGCCCTTGCGGCTTTGGAGGATGTCGCCGGGGCGGAAGGCGTTAGCGGAGACGCTGTTCTCGACAGCGGGGATGAGCAAGTGGAGGCGCACGGGCAGGCGGCTCTTCATCACCACCCCGGCAAGCGCGAGGGCGTGGGCGGCGCCGCCCATGTCCTTTTTCATCAGCCGCATGCCTGAGGACGGCTTGATGTCGAGTCCGCCAGTGTCAAAGCAGACGCCCTTGCCGACGATCGCCACGCGCGGGTGCGCCGGGTTGCCCCACTCGAGTTCAATCAGGCGCGGCGCGCGTTCGGCCGTGGCGCCCTGACCGACGCCCGCAATCATCGGATAGCCTGCCTCCAGCGCCTTACCGGCGGTCACCGTCATGGTCGCGCCGCACTCGGTGGCAAGCGCGCGGGCGGCCGCCTCGAGTTCGGCGGGGCCGAGATCGCCTGCGGGGGTGTTGACGAGATCGCGGACCAGGAAGGTGGCTTCGGCGAGGAGCAGCGTTTCCGCGATCCGAGCCGGCTCCGAAGTCAGCAGGACCCGCGGGCCCTTGCGGTGCTTGGGCTGCTTGTAGCGTTCGAAGCTGTACTGGCCGAGCAGCCAGCCCAGCGCCGCCTGGCCGGGGGCGGTTCCAGCCACGCGGTACCGACCCTCGGGGAGCGCCTCGGCCGCCTTTGCGAGGCACCAGGGGCTCAGCTCGGCAGTGTTCGCCACGCCCAGCACAGCCGACCATTCGGCCTTCTCGCCGGGGAGGATCGCGAGCTGATAGCCTTCCCCCCGAAAACCCTGCGCATCGGCGGCGCTGCGCACCCGCTCCGGCTGCGCCTTGAGCCAAGCCTCAAAGCCTGCCTTCTCGACGAGGTGAAGCGCTGTGGCGGACTCGCCGCGGTCGGGCTGGAGAAGAGTGTGGAGGTCGCTCATCCCATTCCCCTAGGCGCTGGTGCGCGGCTGCAAAAGGGGGCCTCACGCATTGCAGGTGGCCGGTTTGGCGATGCGGCCAGACCGCGCGCGGTCGTCGAGCACCGAGATACCCCAGAACGCCAGGCCGCCGAGCGCAAGCGCACAGCCGACCCAGCCGGTGGAGGTCCAGCCATAGCCGGCCGCAATGGCGAGACCGCCGAGCCAGGGGCCGAGCGCGTTGGCGAAGTTGAAGGCGCTGTGGTTGAGCGCCGCGGCCAGGCTTTGCGCGTCCTCGGCGACATCCATCAGCCGCGCCTGGAGGATGGTGCCGAGCGAGCCGCCTACTCCGATCGCGAACACGGACAGCGACATGGTCCAGATGTTCGAGGCGGCGAGCGGGTAGAAGGCCAATGCGGCGGCGCTGAACAGGAGCAGCGCCCCCGCCGTCGGCATCAGCGCTTTGTCGGCAAAGCGGGGGACAACCAAATTGCCCGCCGTGGTGCCGAGGCCGAAGATGGCGAGCACGATCGGAACCGCACCGGCGCCGACGCCGGTTACTTCCATCAGGGTGGAGGCGAGGTAGGTGTAGACGGCGAACAGCCCGCCGAAGCCGATCGCACCGGTGGCAAGCGTGAGCCAGACCTGGCGGCTTCGAAGCGCGCCGAACTCCTTTAAGGGACTGGCGCCGGGCTCGGGCGGCTGCCTGGGCGCGACCAGCCAGATCATCGCCACGGTGGCGATGGCGACAACGGCGACCACTCCGAAGCCCCAGCGCCAGCCGAACGCCTGTCCGAGCCAGTTGGCGAAGGGCACGCCGACGATGGTCGCGGTGGTGAGGCCGAGCATGACGCGGGCGATAGCCTGGGTGCGCTTCTCCTGCGGCACCAGCGAGGCGGCGACGAGGGCGGCGATGCCGAAGTAGGCGCCGTGAGGGAGGCCGGAGAGGAAGCGGAAGAACAGCATCCACTCATAGGTTGGGGCGAGGGCGCTGAGGCCGTTGGCGAACGCGAAGATCGCCATGAGGAGGAGCAGCAGCGTCCGCCGGGCGAGCTTGGCGGCGAGGATCGCGAGCAGCGGCGCTCCGACGACCACGCCGAGCGCATAGGCGCTGATTACGTGGCCGGCGGTCGGCTCGTCGATGCCGAGGCCGTCGGCGAAGAAGGGCAGGAGGCTCATGGTCGCGAATTCGGTGGTGCCGATTGCGAAGCCGCCCATGGCGAGGGCGAAGTGGACGAGGGCGGGGGAGGCTTTCAAGTCGATCTCCGGGAGCGCCCTGCGGACGCATTGCTGCAGTGCAGCATAAACGAGGAGGAGCCTATCTAGGTCCACTCGCCGAAGATTAAAGTGCAGCGGCCCCCAACGGCGCGCCGAACAGATCGTGCTCGTCGGCATCCTCGATCAGGACCCGGACGATGTCGCCGGGCTGGGCGTTGCCTGCATCGCGGAGGTGGACTTCGCCGTCGATTTCCGGCGCATCGGCATGGCTGCGGCCGGTGGCGCCGCCTTCGCCGTCGGCGAGGTCGATCAGCACGTCGATCTCGCGGCCGACCTTGGCGGCCAGCTTGTCGGCGGAAATGCGGGCAGTGAGCTCCATCAGGCGGCTGTAGCGCTCTTCCTTCACTTCCTCAGGCACGACGCCCGGGAGCGAATTGGCGACCGCGCCGGTGACCGGCTCGAAGCGGAAGGCGCCGACGCGGTCGAGCTGCGCTTCTTCCAGCCATTGCATCAGGTAGTCGAAATCCGCCTCGGTCTCGCCGGGGAAGCCGACCACGAAGGAGGAGCGGATGGCAATATCGGGGCAGATTTCGCGCCAGGCGTGGATCCGCTGAAGCACCTTGGCTTCGTTGGCCGGGCGCTTCATCGCCTTCAGCACCGACGGGGCGGCGTGCTGGAACGGAATGTCGAGGTAAGGAAGGACCAGCCCCTCGGCCATCAGGGGGATGACCTGATCGACGTGCGGGTAGGGGTAGACGTAGTGGAGGCGCACCCAGGCACCGAGCTTGCCGAGTTCGCGGGCGAGGTCGGTCATGTGGGCGCGGACCGGCGCGCCTTTCCAGGTCCATTCGCTGTGGCGCATATCGACGCCGTAAGCGGAGGTGTCCTGGCTGATCACCAGCAGTTCCTTGGTGCCCGCGGCCACCAGCTTTTCGGCTTCGCGCAGGATCGCGTCGGGACGGCGGCTGACGAGGTCGCCGCGGATCGAGGGGATGATGCAGAAGCTGCAGCGGTGATTGCAGCCTTCGGAAATCTTGAGGTAGCTGTAGTGGCGGGGCGTCAGCTTGAGGCCGCTGTCCGGCACCAGGTTGAGGTAGGCCGAGGGCGGCATCGGCGCGGCGACGTGGACGGCGCCGACGACCTGTTCGTACTGATGCGGGCCGGTGACGGCGAGCACCTGCGGAAATTTGGCGCGGATCACGTCCGCGTCGTTGCCCATGCACCCGGTGACGATCACCCGGCCGTTCTCCGCAATGGCTTCACCGATCGCGGCGAGGCTTTCTTCCTTGGCGGAATCGAG
>DASWMM010000269.1:0-2043 GCA_036399755.1 Allosphingosinicella sp. | reverse complement strand
GAGGCCGAGGCCTATCAGGAAGTCGCCCGCCGAATGGGCCTGCTTCCGGAAGGCGACACCAACAGCGTCCTCGACCTTGACGAGCACCGGGCGAAGAAGGGGAAATAATAAAACGTCTCGAAGTAGTACTTCGAGCCGGGTTGTTCGCCCGCGCTTCCCCCCTCCCTGCAGGGGAGGGGCCGGGGGTGGGTAGCGGCGGAAGGGGCTCGATGCCCCTGAAGACGCCCGGGTGCACGACGACGTCCAGCCCGTTTCGGAGACGCCCATAGCCCCTCAGCGGCATCGAGCCGCTTCGGTGCTTACCCACCCCCGCCCCTCCCTTGCAGGGAGGGGAGTCCGATCCCGCATATAATAAAAGGCCCCGGCGTTTCCGCCGGGGCCCGTGGCCTTTTGGCCTCTCCTGAGACTGAAACTTTTAGCGGGCGCCGGTGGCGGGGCCGCCGACGGCGACGGCCGAGGCGCGGCGCTGGACCGACTGGAGGTAGGCGGTGGACTGCATGAAAGGGACCGGGTTCACGGCCTTGCCGTCGAGCCGCACTTCGTAATGGAGGTGGCTGCCGGTGGAGCGGCCGGTGGAGCCCATCAGGCCGATCACGTCGCCGCGCTTCACGTGCTGGCCGGCGGACACCATGGAGCGGGAAAGGTGGCCGTAGCGGGTCTGGATACCGCGGCCGTGGTTGATCTCGATGAGGTTGCCGTAGCCGCCGCTATTGTACTCGGAGCGGCCGACGATGCCGTCGGCGGTGGCGTAGATCGGGGTGCCGATCGGGCCGGCGAGATCGATGCCGGCGTGCATGGCGCGGGTGCCGCGGAACGGATCGGAGCGGACGCCGTAGGAGGAGGTGAAAGCGACGCCCTTGACCGGCTCGGCCGAGGGAATGGCGATGGTGCCCTGCTCGAGCTGGTCGAGCTGCTTCCAGCTGTTGAACATCGCCTTGAAGCTGGGATCGGCGGCGCGGGCCGGATCAACCGCTTCATAGGGGCCGCCGACGCCGCCCTGCACCTGGATGCGGCTCGGCTCCAGCCCCAAGCGGCGGACTTCGCTGGCGGTGAACTGGAAGCGCTTTTGGGCGGCGGCCTTGATGGCGGCGACATCGGTCTGCATGGCCTGCACTTCGCGCGCCATGCGGGCGAGTTCGGCCGGGTTGGCGCTGGGCGCGGTCTTGACGGTGGCGAGCTGCGCGGCGGCGAACACCGACCAGAAGAGGAGCAGGGCGGCGGCGGCGACCGCGAAGAGCTGCGGGCCGGTGCCGATGCGCACGCGGCGCAGGGTGGCGCCATCGTGGAAGAAAATGTCGCGCGGCCGGAACGCCTTACCGAGACCTGCGTTGTTCATCTTAGTCAGCACAAATTCGTCCCCGCTCAACGCCGGGCTTGCCGGCGGGGCCACTGCAGAAGCGGCCCGATCAAAGTCCGGTGCGTTGCCGCGCCGGCTCGTGGATATCGACTGGAAGTTGCCCACCCCGTGTCGTTGAACCGAGACTGTTAAACATATCCTTCCACGTCCACCCCGGCGTAGAAATCGCGGGACAGACCGGCTTCGTCCCGCGCTGAGTCGTTGAACGGTGGCTTAATCGCACCGCGAAAGTGGGTGCCGACCAGCCTTTTCCATTCCGCGACCGGCGCGATTCTGCGGGTCTCGCACAGATTCCCGAACCAGGTGGTGCCCGCGCGGACATGGCGGATTTCGTCGCGGTAGATGCGATTGAGGATGGCGGCGGAGCGGGCGTCGCCGGCCGCTTCGAAGCGGGCGACGGTGGCCGGCGTGACGTCGAGGCCGCGGGCTTCCAGCACCATCGGGACGACGGCGAGGCGGGCGAGCGCGTCGCCGGCGGTTTCCTCGGCGGCTTCCCACAGGCCGTCGTGGGCGGGGAGAGCGCCGTAGAAGCTGCCCATGCCGCGCAGGCGCCGGTCGAGCAGCACGACGTGCATCGCCTCGTCGGCGCCGACGCCGATCCAGTCGTCGGTGAAGGCGCTCGGGAAGCCGGCGCCGAAGCGGCCGACCAGATCGAAGGCGAGGTCGATGGCGCTATATTCGATGTG
>DASWMM010000268.1:0-1847 GCA_036399755.1 Allosphingosinicella sp. | reverse complement strand
CAAGGACGTCGGCCAGAAGCTCAACGCCATGCACGCCATGGGCGCCTCCAGGCCTTGGCCGGACGCGCTGGAAGCCTTTACCGGCACCCGCGAAATGTCGGGCCAGCCGATGCTGGAATATTTCCGTCCGCTGATGACCTTCCTGGCCGAGCAGAACAGGGGCAAGCAATGCGGCTGGCAGGGCTGATCGCACTCGCACTGGCCGGTACCCTTGCACCGGCCGCCTCGGTGTCCGCCCAGGACATCGCGATTTCGCTCGCGCCCGGCGAAGTGCTCCTCAAGGTCGAGGCCGAAGGCGTGTACCGCGCCCGCCCTGATCTGATGAGCGTTTCAGCGGGCGTGGTGACCACCGGCCGCAGTGCAAAGGACGCGCTTGCCGCGAACGCCAATCTGGCCAACCGCCTCCTTGCGGCAGTTCGGGCAAGCGGCGTCGAGCCGCGCGACGTGCAAACCGCCGATCTCCAGGTCCAGCCGCAATTCGCCGGCAATCGCGACGAAGATGCGGTCCGCAGGATCACCGGCTACGTTGCGCGCAACCGGCTGAACGTCACCCTGCGCGACCTCGCCAGGGCGCCGGCCATAATCGACGGCTTGTTCCAAGCGGGTGCCAACGAAGTGGAGGGGCCGACCTTCGGTTTCGCCGATCCGGCGCCCGCGCTTGGCGCTGCACGGGTGGCGGCGGTGAACGAAGCCAAGGCTGAAGCGGAAACCTATGCCGCGGCCCTGGGCATGCGGGTGACGCGCGTTCTGCGGGTCAGCGAGCGCAGAGACTTTGTCGACAATGATGGCGGCGAGATTGTCGTCACCGGGAGCCGCATCAGCGGTACCCCGGTAGAGCCCGGTGAAATCGCAACCCGGGTTACCGTCTGGATCGACTACGCGATGGCCCCGATCCGCTAAGCGGGCGTGCTATCTCAGCTCCTATGCTTGGACGCGGCCGCCGCTTCGCGCGCGGTCACGGCGGCTTTCAACACCTCGTTGATCGGCTTGCCGTCGCAGGCGCGCTTGGCCAGCGCACGGGCACCATAGACCGCGCCGGCCGTCGCCGCGGCGGCGCCTACGCCGATCGCAGCGGCGGTAAACGGATGCCGCTTGACCTCTTCGGCCAGGCGCAAGGCCGCCGATTTGCCTTGGGGCTTGCCGGTCTGGTCGGCTTCTTTCGTCACGATAAACTCTCCGGCTGCGGCAGGTACAGGCGGCGAGAACGCGGCAGCAGGGGCGGCGTTGCGTGAGGGAGGAGAAAAGGCGCGGGATATCTTCCCCTCCCTCCCACCGGACCATGCGAATGGGTCGCGGTGCTGGAGAGGGAGGGGGTAGGGGTGAGTTTTGCTCAACCTGCGCTCAAGGCGTGAAACCCACCCCCAGCCCCTCCCTCTCGGTGGCAGGTGCATTCGTCACGAACGCCCGCGCGGAGGGAGGGGAGGTGCTTAGGACGCGCGACTCCGGAACTTACAAACGCTCGATCATGTAGTCGGCGCTCGACACGTTGAACGCGCCCGGCTCCTCGACATTGAGCTGCTCGACGACGCCGTCATTGACCACCATCGAGAAACGCTGCCCGCGCTGCCCGAGGCCGAACTTCGAGCCGTCCATGCCAAGGCCGATCTCGCGAATGAAATCGCCATTGCCGTCGGCAAGCATCGTCACCTTGCCGTCCGCCTGCGCGCTTTCCGACCAAGCCTGAAGCACGAAGGCGTCGTTGACCGCCGTGCAGGCGATCTCGTCCACGCCCTTGGCCTGAAGTTCCTCGGCGCGCTCGACGAAGCCCGGCAGGTGGCGGGCGGAGCAGGTCGGCGTAAAGGCGCCCGGAACCGAAAAGAGCGCAACGCGGCGGCCGGCGAAATACT
>DASWMM010000267.1:0-4187 GCA_036399755.1 Allosphingosinicella sp. | reverse complement strand
GTCGCCGAGCGGCGCCATCGCGACCAGAAAGGGCGTCGCTTCCTCGCCCCAGAAGTCGTTCTCGGCCGCGACCACCTTTTCGACCATGTCGGCAAGCTCTTCGGGCGTGAAGTTCCACTTGCCGGTGACCGCCACTCGAAGGGGCGCGCGGCCGATCCGGCGCTCCACCACCGCCATGCCTTTGCCGCCGATAAGGACGCTGTTGATCAGGTTGGCGACGCTGGTCTTCTCGCCGGCGAGGTGATCGAGGTCGGACGCAACCGTCCAGCCCCTGGGTATCCGCCCCCAGCGGAACCGCGCATTTTTCTCCTGCCGCGCGTCCGGCGCGGCGAACAGGCCTTCGCCGTGGACGAAGAAGTGCCCGCGGGCGATCAGCGGCCGGGCTTTTTCATAAGCGAAGCCGGGTTCGTCAGGCCAGGCGGAGACCAGGTCGTAGCGGACGCGGATGGCGGCGCCGGGCCGGTGGTGGATCACCGGCGCGCCGTTCGCGCCGGCAGCGCGACTGGCGCCGCGAATCTTGAGATCGGTGACGTGACGCCACAGCTCGGTCGAGCCGGCCCATTCGCTTGGCAGGACAAGCGTCGTCTCGCCATCCGCATCGCCGCGAAAGCGCATCTCCACCCGAAGCGCATTGCCCCACCCGCCGGGCGCGAGCGGGGTGACTTTGTAGCGGATCGTCCTGTCTTCGGGTGCCTTGGCGGCGGTGAGCAGGATCGAGGCAGCGGCGAGGGCCGCGAAACGAGGCAGGGTCAAAGGATCGGTTCTCCAGGCGGGGCGACTATAAAGGCGTGCCGGGGGAGGGCAACGGCACAGGGCCGCGGCTTGGGCGTTTAGTGTGGGACAAATGCCGGTACGGAGACACGCAATGGTTGAGAAAAGAAGCGCGGTGGATCAACGCGAACGCCGGGGCGCCTTAAGCCTTGGCGTCGGAGTCGCCGGTGCGGCCCTGGCAGGCGCCGGGCTCTTGCTGTGGAGCCGCACCCGGGTCCGCGGCGCAAAGGCGGAGGAGAGCACCGGTGAGGAAGTGGAAGCGCATCCGAGCTGAAGCGGGCAAGCTTCGAAGCGCCAAGGAGAATGATCATGACCGAACCGAACGAGAAATCCGCCGAAGATCGGAAGATCGCGGAGGAAGCCGAAAAGAACCGGCGTGAGTTGGACGAAATACCCGAGCCGGGTACCGACCCGCTCCACGAAGGCCCCTAAGCGAACCAGCGCTCCACCGCTTGTTGCTCCTGCTTAGAGAGCAGCAGCCCGAGCTTGGAGCGGCGGAAGAGGGCGTCTTCCCCGGTGCGGGCGAATTCCCGCTCGCGCATCCACTTGAGCTCGGCCTCGTAGAGCCCGCCGCCGAAATGGCGGCCGAGCTGCTTCAGGCTCTTTGCCTCGCCGACCAGCTCGACAAGGCGGGTGCCGTAGGCTTGGGAGAGGCGCGTGACTACGTCCGCCGGCATCCAGGTGGAGAGCTGCTCGAGCCATTCCACGAAGACCGGGTAAAGATCGCCACCGGGCAGTGCCTTCGAGCCGGTGGAGCGGCGGCCCTCGATGCCGAGCTTGTCCACCGCCCGGCGGGCAAGCGCGCGGGCCGTGGTGATCTTGCCGCCGTAGACGGAAAGGATCGGCGGACCTTCTTCATCGAGATCGAGATGCCAGTCGCGGGTGACCGATTTCGCGTCAGCGGCGCCGTCGTCGTAGAGGGCGCGGATGCCCGAATAACTGGAAAGCACGTCGGCGGGCGTGATCTGGCGCTCGAAATAGCGGTTGGCGGCCTCGCACAGGTAGCGCGTCTCCTCCGGGGTGATCGCGGGCCCCTCGGCGCGCTCCACCGGCACGTCGGTGGTGCCGATCAGCGTGAAGCGGCCGAGCCAGGGGAGGGCGAAGACCACCCGGCCGTCGGGCTGCTGGAGGATGTAGCCCTGATCCCCCTCCCAAAGCGCGGCGACCGCGATGTGGCTCCCTTTCACCAGACGGGTGGCGCTCCGGCCCGCGACGCCTGCCCGGGCGAGGATGTCCGCCACCCACGGACCAGCGGCGTTGACCATCGCCTTTGCCTCGACGCTGCGCCCGTCCGACAGCTCCGCACGCCAGACGCTCCCCTTCCGATGGGCCCCGACCAGTGCAGTACGAGTCGCGATCTCCGCGCCATTTTCCGACGCGTCAACGGCGTTGAGGATGGTCAGCCGGCTGTCGTCCACCCACGCGTCCCAGTAAGACAGGGCGCGGCGGCGTTCCTTGAGCGGCGCAAGCAGCGCACCCTCCCGCCGCCTGAGCCTCCGCGAGCGGGGCAGGCTGCCGCAGATCGAGAAGAGGTCGTACAAATACAGGCCTGCACGCACCATCCAGTGCGGGTGGATGCGCTTCGCGTCGGGCAGGACGAAGCGCAGCGGGCGCACGATATGAGGTGCGGTACGCAGCAGGATCTCGCGCTCCTCCAGCGACTCCTTGACCAGCCGGAATTCGCCATATTCGAGGTAGCGCAGCCCGCCATGGATGAGCTTGGACGATGCCGAACTGGTGCGGGCGGCGAGATCGTCCTTCTCGACGAGCAGCACCCTGGCGCCTCGGATTGCCGCGTCGCGGGCGATTGCCGCGCCGTTGATCCCGCCGCCGACGATCAGGAGGTCATACCTGTCCACCCTTGCAGGCTAGCGGCGCCCCGCGTCATAGTCGATGGAAAGGAGCGCATATGGCAGGAGACCTCCTCCTTGTCCTCGACGCCGGCACCACCAGCACCCGGGCGATGCTGTTCGCGCGAGATGGCCGGTGCTTGGCTACCGAGCAAAGGGAGCTCACCCAGCATTATCCGCGCCCGGGCTGGGTGGAGCATGACCCGGAGGAGATCTGGGCGTCGACGCTCGCCTGCGCCCGGGCGGTGGTCGTGGCCGGGGGTGGCGCCGCGCGCGTCGCGGCGCTCGGTATCGCCAACCAGCGCGAGACGATCCTGTTCTGGTCGCGCCGCACCGGCGAGGCGCTTGCCCCCGCGATCGTCTGGCAGGACCGGCGCACCGCCGATCTTTGCGCCGCGCTGAAGGAAGCAGGGCACGAACCGGCGCTACAGGCGCGAACCGGCTTGCTGCTCGATCCCTATTTCAGCGGTTCCAAGATCGCGTGGGCGATGGCGCACTGGCCGCGGCTGCGCGGCGCGGGCGCGGACTTGTGCATCGGCACCGTGGAAAGCTGGCTGGTCTTTCGCCTCACCGGCGGCCTCCACATCTCCGACGCGACCAACGCGTCCCGCACCGCCTTGATGGACATCGGCACGGGCCGCTGGGACGCAGGGCTGATCGACCTGTTCGATGTGCCGCCCGGCGCGCTGCCGGAGATCGTCGACTGCGCGGGTGACTTTGGGACCACGCTGCCCGGCCTGCTGGGCGCGCCGGTGCCGATCCGCGGCATGGCGGGCGACCAGCAGGCGGCGGCGATCGGTCAGGCGTGCCTGCAGCCCGGCGACACCAAGGCGACCTACGGCACCGGTGCTTTCGTCCTCACCCACACCGGCGCCGAGCAGCGGCGGAGCGAGCACCGTTTGCTCTCCACCGTGGCTTGGCAGCTCGGCGGGGAGCGACGCTATGCGCTGGAAGGCTCGGTGTTTACCGCCGGCAGCCTGATCAAGTGGCTGCGCGACGAACTCGGCTTGCTGGCCAGCAGCGAGGAGACCGAAGCACTGGCGCGCTCCGTGCCCGACGCCGGCGGCGTAGTCATTGTGCCGGGCCACAGCGGGCTCGGCGCGCCGCACTGGCGCCCCGACGCACGCGGCGCGATCACCGGCCTCAGCTTCGCGAGCCGCCGCGCCCACATCGCCCGCGCCGCCCTGGAGGCGATGGCGTACCAGACTCACGACCTGATGACCGCCTTCGCCGCCGATGGCGCGCGATGGGAGTGCCTTAAGATCGACGGCGGCATGGCGGCAAATAGCTGGATGGCACAGGACCTCGCGGACGTTCTGGCGCTGCGGGTGGAGCGGCCAGAGTTCGTCGAGACCACGGCACTGGGCGCGGCGATGCTGGCTGGGGTGGGCTGCGGGATGTTCGCGTCGTCCGAGGAAGCGGCGAGTATGCGGGGCAGGGTGGAGCAGTTCGAGACGGAAATGAAGCAGGAAGTGCGCGGTGCACGGCTCGAAGGGTGGCGGAAAGCGGTGGAGCGCGTGTTGCGCTGATGGATTCCCCTCCCTCCACACCGCCCTCGACGGGAAG
>DASWMM010000266.1:0-2783 GCA_036399755.1 Allosphingosinicella sp. | reverse complement strand
CGCTCAGCGCCGGATAGGGCTCCGCGCGGAGCGCCAGCACTTCGTCGCGCACCGGATTGCCGACCAGGGTCGCCTTGCCCGCGTCGCGCTTCGACAGGCGCTGCACATTCTCATAGGCGGTGGCGATGGCGTCGACCTTGCCCGCCATCAGCCGGTTGACGCGGCCGAGCACCGCATTCTGCTCGTGGATGAGCGTCGGGATCTTGTCCCGGCTCGCGGCGAGGAGGGCCGGGAGCGCCGGATAGCCGCCGAAGCCGATCACTGCCGCGGGACGGAAGGTCTCATAGAGCCGCGACGCCATGGTCCGCCCCGCGAAGATGGCGCGGATGCCCTTGAACCATCCCGCCGGCCCGCCGCTGAGGCGCCCGGCGGGAAGCACGTGGACCTGCACCCCCTCGAACAGGCCCGGAATGCGCGCCCCTCGCTCGTCGGTGATCAGCGCGACCCGATGGCCGCGACGCATCAGCTCCTCGGCGAGCGCATGGGCGGGGATCATGTGCCCGCCGGTTCCCCCGGCGGCGAGGACGTAGTGACGCGCGAAGGTCAACTGATTCCCCCCACATAAGGCGAGCGCCGCTCGGCGGGGTTGCGGCGGGTAAAGGCGAGGAGGAGGCCCATGCCCACGGACAAAGCGATCATCGAGGAGCCGCCGTAGGAGATGAACGGAAGGGTCATGCCCTTGGACGGGGCGATCTGGACGTTGACCGCCATGTTGATCAGCGCCTGCAGCCCGAACTGGGCGACGAGCCCGCCGGCGGCGAGGATGACGAAGCGGTTCTGCTCGTCCAGCAGGCGCAGCAGCACGCGCACCACGATGGAGAGGTAGATGACCACGATGGCGAGGCAGGCGATGATCCCGAACTCCTCGCCGATCACGGAGAAGATATAGTCTGTGTGCGGCTCGGGCAGCATGAACTTGTGTGTGCCCGCGCCCGGCCCGGCGCCGAGGAGCCCGCCCGCGGTGAGCGTCTTGAGCGCCGACTCCGTCTGGTAATTGTCGCCTTCCGAGAAGAGGAAGGCGTCGATGCGCACCGTCGCCACGTCGTAGAAGAAATAAGCGAGGACAATGCCCGCGACCGCCGCGCCGCCCAGGACGAAGAGGAAACGCAAGGACGCGCCCGACAGCGTCAGCAGCATCACCCAGGCCGCGCCGAAGATGATCGTCTCGCCGAAATTGGGCTGCTGCATCAGGAGAAGGGCGACGAGCCCGGTGAGGATCGCGGAGAGCGAGACCACGGGCAGCGTCTTGTCCTGGTCCTTGAGCGAGAGCAGCCAGGCGATCGAGACGATGAAGAGGGGCTTCAGGAACTCCGACGGCTGGAACTGGGTGAAGCCGACGCCCAGCCAGCGCCGCGCGCCGTTCACCTCGTTGCCGATGATCGGCACGAGGAAGAGCATGAAGGTGAAGGCGAGCGCACCCAGGAGGCACATGCGCCGGGCCATCGCGCGCGACATCATCGAGACGCCGACCATCACCGGCACGGCGAGCACGATCCAGAAGAGCTGGCGGTAGAAATAGTAAAGCGGCGCGTAGGTGACGCTGCCGCCCGAATAGCGGCTCGCCGCCGCCGGGGAGGCCGCCGCCACCGCGATGAGGCCGATCGAGATCAGCACCGCGACCAGCAGCAGCAGGACTCGGTCGATCTCCCAGAACCAGCGGCCGACCACGTTGCGGTTCGACCGCCCCGTCCACGTCTTTCCAGTCCCCGTATCCACGGCAATGCTCATCCCAAAGCCTCCACCGCCGCGCGGAAGGCGTCGCCTCGCGCTTCATAATCCCTGAACTGGTCGAAGGATGCGCAGGCCGGCGACAGCAGCACCACCTCGCCCGGTTCCGCCTCCCCGGCCGCGCGACCCACCGCCTCGACCAGCAATTCGCATTGTCTTACAGTGACTTTGCCTTCGAGCAAGCGCGCGAACATCGGGCCGGCCTCGCCGATCGTGTAAGCGGCGCGGACGTGGCCGAGATGCCGCTCGCAGGGGCCCAGATCCTCAGACTTAGGGAGGCCGCCGACGATCCAGCGCACCTTCGGGTAAGCGGCCAGCGCGGGCGCGGTCGATTCCGGGTTCGTCGCCTTGCTGTCGTTGACGAAGAGGACGCCGTTCCTCTCTCCCACCCGCTCCATCCGGTGCGGGAGGCCGGGAAAAGTCTCCAATGCTCCCAGCCGGATCTCAAGGGGTATACCGAGCTCGACCGTCGCCCAGAGAGCCGCGGCCACATTCTCGGCGTTGTGGGGGCCCTGCAGCGCCGGCCACCGGGCCTGACCCGGAAACCCCTCCGCTGGCCTGGACGTCGTCACCCACTGCCCCGGCCCGTCCGCCATGGCCATGGCCATCGAGTTCAACAGTGGATCGGGGCTGGCGATGATCCCGCAATGCTCGTGCGACTGCATCTCGAACAACCTGAACTTCGAGGAACGGTACGCTTCGAAACTGTCGTACCGGTCGAGATGGTCGGGGGTGACGTTGAGCAGCACCGCCACGTCGCAATCGAGGCTCTGCGTCAGGTCTATCTGATAGGAGGAGAGTTCGAGAACGTAGACGCCGCCTTCGGGCAGCGGCTCCTGCCCAAGGATCGGATAGCCGATATTGCCGGCCATGGTGGCGGGGATCCCGGCGCTCTTCAATATGTGGTGGATCAGGGCCGTCGTCGTCGACTTGCCGTTGGTTCCGGTAATGCCAACCACCTTGTGCGGCGGGAGCGAGGCACGGGCCTGGGCGAACAACTCGATATCCCCGATCACCGGCACCCCCGCCTCCCGCGCCCGCTGCGCGATCGGGTG
>DASWMM010000265.1:0-3593 GCA_036399755.1 Allosphingosinicella sp. | reverse complement strand
TCAGGTCTTCTTCGGTGGTCTCGAGCTGGCGGGCCACCACATAGCCCTGGATGAGCTCGGTCACTTCCGCGCCGACCATGTGCGCGCCGAGCAGCTCGCCGGTATCCGCGTCGAACACGGTTTTGACGAAGCCTTCCGCTTCGCCCAGTGCGATCGCCTTGCCGTTGCCAATGAAGGGAAATTTGCCGACCTTGACCGTCTTGCCGAGCTCCTTGGCCTTGGCCTCCGTGAAGCCCACCGACGCCACCTGCGGCCGCGAATAGGTGCAGCCGGGGATGTTCCAGGTTTCGAACGGGTGCGGGTTCTTCCCCGCGATCGCCTCGATGCAGACCACGCCTTCGTGGGACGCCTTGTGGGCGAGCCAGGGCGGGCCGGTGACATCGCCGATCGCGTAGATGCCGTCTACGCCGGTGCGGCCATAGCCGTCGGTGACGATGTGCCCGCGCTCCGTTTTCACGCCCAAAGCTTCCAGGCCGAGCCCTTCGGTGTTGGGCACGATGCCGATGGCGACGATGGCGTGGCTGAACTCCTCTTGCGTGCCGCCCTTCAGCGTCGCCTTCACGCCCGTCGCGCCCACCTCGAGCTTGTCCACGCCCGAACTGGTGTGGATGGTCATGCCCTGCTTGGTCAGCGCCTTGTGCACAAAGGCGGAGACGTCCGCATCCTCCACCGGCAGGATGCGGTCGAGCATTTCGACGATCGTCACCTTCGCGCCCATGTCCGAATAGAAGCTTGCGAACTCCACCCCGATGGCGCCCGATCCGATCACCAGCAGCTTGGTCGGCATCTCGGCGGGCACCATGGCATGGCGGTACGTCCAGACGCGCTTGCCGTCGGCCTTGGCGAAGGGCAAATCGCGGGCGCGGGCGCCGGTGGCGATCACGATGTGCTTGGCGCTGAGCTCGGTGGTCTTGCCGTCCTTGACCACCTTGAGCACGCCCCCGCCGGCGAGGCTGCCTTCGCCCTCCACCACCGTGATCTTGTTCTTCTTCATCAGCCCCTTGACGCCGCCGTTGAGCTGCCCCGCCACCTTGCGGCTGCGCTCGACGATCTTGGAAAGGTCGAACGCCGGCTTCTCCACGCTCAGCCCGTAATCACCGGCGTGGGTCATGTAGTGGTAGATTTCCGACGTGCGCAGCAGCGCTTTTGTCGGGATGCACCCCCAGTTGAGGCAGATCCCGCCAAGCTTCTCGCGCTCGACGATGGCCACCTTCATGCCCAACTGCGCCGCCCGGATCGCGGCGACGTAGCCGCCGGGCCCGGAGCCGAGAATGATGAGGTCGTAAGTGTCAGGCATGGGACGCTCCGCTAATCCCCTCTCCCATTTCGGGAGAGGGAGGGGCCCAAGCCGAAGGCTTGGGAGGGTGAGGGAATAGGGCCGAGAAGATGGCGGTGGCTACCGCGTCGCTCTCCTCAAGCACCTGGTTGTTCCAGAAGCGCAGCACGCGGAAGCCCTGCGCGCGGAGAAAGGCGTCGCGCCGCGCGTCGTCCTTGTTGTCCGCGTGCTGCGATCCGTCAGCCTCGATGATCAGCCGCTGCTCGAGACAGGCAAAGTCTACGATGTAGGGCGCGATCACCTGCTGGCGGCGGAACTTGAAAGTTGAGATGCGGCGATCCCGCAGCAGCGTCCACAGGCGCTTTTCCGCTTCCGTGGGATTGGCGCGCATCCAGCGGGCGCGGGCGATCAGTTCCTTGTGAGAAGGGCCGCTGCCCTCACCCTCCCACCCGCTGCGCGGGCGGGCCCCTCCCTCTCCCGAAATGGGAGAGGGGAGAGGACCGGTGCTCCCCATCTTACGCAATCATCCCCAGCGGGGCTTCCACCAGCCGCTTGAAGGCCTGCATCAGCTGCGCGCCGTCGGCGCCGTCGATCGCGCGGTGATCGAAGCTGCCGGTGGCGCTCATCACGGTTGCGATCTGCAGGCTGTCGTTCACCACATACGGCCGCTTCTCGCCCGCGCCGATCGCCATGATCATGCCCTGCGGCGGATTGATCACCGCCTCGAACTGCTTGATACCGTACATCCCCATGTTCGACAAACTCGCCGTACCCCCTTGATATTCCTCGGGCTTCAGCTTGTTGTCGCGGGCGCGGACGGCCAGGTCCTTCATCTCGGTGGAGATCGCGGACAGCGACCGGCTGCCGGCGTCCTTGATGATCGGCGTGATCAGCCCGGACGGCGTCGACACCGCCACCGATATGTCCGCCCGCTTGAACGACACCAACTCCGTCCCGGTGTACATCACGTTGCAGCTCGGCACCTCGATCAGCGCGGCGGCCAGCGCCTTGATCATGAAGTCGTTGACCGAAAGTTTGACGCCGCGGCCCTCCAGGCTGCCGTTGAGTTCGCCGCGCAGCTTGAGGAGCGCGTCGAGCTGGATGTCGACGGTCAGGTAGATGTGCGGAACCGTTTGCTTCGATTCGGTAAGCCGGCGCGCGATCGTCTTGCGCACGTTGCTGAGCTTGGCCGCCTCGTGCGGAATGTCCGGGATCGCGGTGGCTGCGGCCAGCGGCGCGGGTGCGGCAGGGGCAGCAGTGGCAGGCGCGGGTGCGGCAGTGGCGGCCGGCTGAGCCGCAGGCGCCTTGGACGCACCGCTCTCCAGGTCGGCCTTGACGACACGTCCGCCCGGGCCGGTGCCCTGAAGGCCGGAAAGATCGATCCCGCGCTGCTCGGCCAGACGCCGCGCAAGCGGGCTCGCCTTGACCCGGTCGCCGCCGCCGCTTGCGGCAGGCGCAGGAGAAGCAGCGGGCGTAGCCTGCGCAATCTTCGCATCCTCGGCCGGGTTCGCGCCGTAACCCTTCACGTCCGGCGCAGGCGTCGGAGTCGCCGGCTGCCCAGCTCCCGTCTCACCGCCGCCTTTCTCCACCGGCTCCTTGGCCGCGGTCGGCGCAGTCGCGGCCGCACCGGCATCCTCGCCCTCGGCGGCGATGATCGCGATCACCGTTCCCACCTTCACTTCGTCCGTGCCCTCGGCGACCAGGATCTTGGCGATCGTGCCCTCGTCCACGGCTTCGAACTCCATGGTCGCCTTGTCGGTCTCGATTTCGGCGAGCAAATCCCCCGCGGCGACGACATCGCCCTCCTTCACCAACCATTTGGCGAGGGTGCCCTCCTCCATGGTGGGAGAAAGGGCGGGCATCTTCAACTCGATGGGCATCGTGGCCAAGCTCCTGGCGAGGGATGGTCTCCCAACGCCCAAACAGCAAAGGCGGGTGCGCGGTCAAGCCTGTCCGGTTCGTGGCAGCGGCGGGGCGGCTTGCATCGCACCGGCTTTCCGGGGCAGCATCGCCGCCTTGGCAGCGCAAGGGAGCGGGGCGGATGCGGGCCTATCTGGTGGTGATCGACGAGACGAGCGAGGCCCGGGCCTCCCTGCGCTTCGCAGCGCGCCGGGCCTCCGGCACGGGCTGCGGGGTCATCCTGCTCGCGATCATCCCTCCCGCCGTGTTCGTCCAGTGGGGCGGAGTCCAGGCTGCGATCGAAGAGGAACAGAGGCTCCGGATCGAAGCTTCCGTCGCCGCAAGCGTCGGCGAAATCATCGAGGCAGCCGGTATCCAGCCGCAGATCGTGGTCCGCGAAGGCGATCCGGTTCAGGTT
>DASWMM010000264.1:0-9603 GCA_036399755.1 Allosphingosinicella sp. | reverse complement strand
TGGACCGATTACCCGCCGCCGCCCGGCTTCGACGGAGAGGAGCAAGGCGCCTTTAGAGATCGAGACTACCGCCGCACCCTGTCACCCGCCGAGCAGGCGGTCGTCGATGCCGACGCCGCCGACTACGCCGCCCGGTGCGCGGCCAGGCGCGATGCCTATTTCGGCTTCTCGCCCGAGCCGGACAGCGGTGGCGAGGACGACAGGTGCGCACTGGAGGAAGGCGCCGGGGGCGGCGACCCGGAGAAACCGCCGCCAACCTTTTCCGCCTGCCGCGCAATGACCCGCACATCCGAACCGCCGGGCGCATGTGCGCCTTAGGGCGCGAGGATGCGCTCCTCGATCACCTTGAAGCCGACGGGCAACGGCCCCGACCGGAACGCGACGGCGAGTTGGTTCGCCTGCTCGGCGGTGAAGCCGCCGCTGATCGTGGCCATTCCGCCGAGGAGCGGCTCGTTGATGACGGGCGCCGCAAGGACCTCGCCGTCCACCACGATGGCGAAAGCCTTGCCGACATTATGGCGCGTCGCCCGCGCGAGCTGGTCGGTGCCGACGGGGTTGAAACGTACGGCGACCGCGGGTTGCCCGGCGTCGTCTGTCAGGGTTCGGGCATCGACGATCATTGCAGCGGTGATGATTCGGCGGTTCCTCACGGCGATGCGTTCGCCCGGGCTGCCGCTGGCAAACGGAAGGATTTCACTGCCCGGCGGTGCCCGGCCGGCCTGCGCCTGCTCCGGATCTGCGGTAAAATCGACCATGCGCAGTTCGAGGCGGCCGCGGCGCCCGATCAACTCTTTGACTTTGTCGATATCCCGGCGATGGGCGAGCGTGACGAGCATGCGGTTCCGGTCCTGCCGGGCCACCTTTGCCCCGGAGAGGTCCGCCGTTTCGAGGCGCTTCTCGATGGCTGTGCGGGCCTCTTCCATCGCGCCTTCGCTCAGGCGTTCCGTTGTTTCCGCCTCGAGGATCATCAAAGCCTCATCGCCCCGGCCGCAGCCCGCCAGCGACAAAGCCGCGCTTCCAAGGAGAAGCGTGCTCAAAATGAAGATGATAATGGACCTGAGCATTCCAGCTTCCCCCAACGCATTCCAGCAACACGGCAAAAAGGGGAGAGAAGGCCCCGGCCTCGCTCCAGTCCCGCCCACCCACCGCCCTTGAAGGGGCGAAGCATGGCCGATGCGCAGCATAGCCGAGCAGTGCGCGGCGTCCAGACGCCGCCGCTGGAAACGCGCAACTGGTTCACGGTTCTAGCCCTACGAGCGGATGCCGTGATGAAATACGGGATTTCGCTTGGGCTATCCTCCGGGTTGGACCTGAAGCGCACCCAGGCGCAAGCCGCCCCTTCACCAATCCGCCGCAACCTTATTGCGCTGCCGCTCATTGACCGGACGAACCTCACCGCCGGGCTCCCCCGGCCGCCTGTATCGGAGCGTAACAATGAGTATCTTCAGCAGCATCAAGAACGCGATCTTCGGCAAGGCCAAGGTTGCCCCCCAGTCCGCGCCCGCACCGCGGGCCCATCCGGCTCCGCAGGCCAATCCCGCTCCGCAGGCACAGCAGGCGCCCGCCCAGGCCGCTCCCGCGCAAGCCGCTCCCGCGCAAGCCGCCCCCGCGCAGCAGCCTGTCGACGTCGAACAGACGCTTACCCAGATCGCGCAGGAGAAGGGCAATCCGGATCTCAACTGGCGCACCTCGATCGTCGATCTGATGAAGCTGCTCGATCTCGATTCCAGCCTCGCCAACCGCAAGGAGCTCGCCACCGAGCTTGGCTACCCCGGCGAAAAGAGCGGCAGCGCCGAGATGAACATGTGGCTCCAGAAAGCCGTTATGAAGGAGCTGGAAAAGAACGGCGGCAAGGTGCCCGCCGGTCTCAAGGACTAGGTGCGGAGGCGCGCCGGACGCCCCGGCGCGTCCCGCGCTGCCTGAACTTCTTCAACTTATTCGGTCCGAGCGTTTTCCCGGCCGTTGGGCGCGGACCCGGATGGGGGCAGGGGCGTTCCCCTCCGCGATGGCCAGGCTCTGCCGGAGGTGTGCATGAAGAAGATCATGGCTTTGGCGGCTTCCGGTGCGGCGCTGCTCCTCCTGGGCTCCGCCGCACCCTCAGGGACGCGGGCGGGTTCGGCTCAGCCAGCAGGCGCCGCAGACCCGGTTGCCGCCGCCGCCGATCCCTTCGCTGCGCCCGCCGATCTCGCCTGGGCGCCCGAACCGCCGGCACCTACGGCCGCACCGCCACCCCCGCCGCCGCCTCCCGAACCGCCAACGCCGGACGAAGCGCTCGCCAGCGGCGTGCTGATCGTGGTCAGCATCCCTTCCCAGCGCCTTTACGTGTTCCGCGACGGCGATTTGTGGGACAGCTCGAAAGTCTCCACCGGCAAGCGTGGGCACGCGACGCCCACCGGCACCTTCCCGATCCTGCAGAAAAAGGTCGATCACCGCTCCACCCTTTACGACGACGCGCCGATGCCCTTCATGCAGCGGCTGACCTGGGGCGGTGTGGCGCTGCACGCGGGGAGGGTCCCCGGCTACCCCGCCTCCCACGGCTGCATCCGCCTGCCGCGCGCCTTTGCCAAGAAGCTTTACGGCATTACCGGGTTCTCCTCGACGGCGGTGATCGTCACCGACGCGCCGCTTGGCTCGGCGAAGCGGGCGCTGGAGATAGTGTGAGGTCGTGGCGCCGCGTGCGGGGAGGCCCGGTCCTTACTCCGCTTGCTCTTCCGCCTCGTCGTTGCCCGCGCCGCCGTCCTGCGCACCCTGGAAATAGGGCTCGACCTCGCCCTTGAGCTTCACCGTCATCGGCTGGCCGAAGCGGTCGAGGCTTCGCCCGGCGGCGACTCGAATCCAGCCTTCCGATACCGAATATTCCTCAACATCGGTGCGCTCCTTGCCCTTGAAGCGGATGCCGATCCCGCGGCGCAGCAGCTCGCCGTCAAAGTGCGGGCTGCGCGGGTTAAGCGAAAGGCGGTCGGGAAGGGTGTCGGTCACGTGAGGTAATCCTGTTCTGTGGTGCGCGCGCTCAGCGCAGCTTGGCGATGTTGACGCCGTCCGCCTTGGCGCGTTCCTGCACCGATTCCTCGGAGCGGGTCAGCGCCTTGGCAATGGCTTTCAGGCCCATGCCCTTCTTCGCGAGGGTGTGGAGCTTGGCCACTTCCTCGCTTTTCCAGGGCTGGCGGTGGCGGACGAAATTCTCGCCCATCAATCCTTCGCCACATTGCCCTTGGTGGACGGGTTGGCGGCGATCGTCTTCTTCACTTCCTTCTTGGGCTTGCGGGCTTCCTTGCTGTTCCGAACCTGTCCTTTGGCCATGTTTTTCTCTCCTTCTGTCAGCGCTTCGAGGCAATATAGGCGTCGACTTGGCTCTCCAAGATGTCGAGCGGCAACGATCCGTTTTCCAGCACGGCGGCGTGGAAGTCGCGAATGTCGAACTTGTCGCCAAGCGCCTTTTGCGCCCGCTGGCGAAGCTCGACGATCTTGAGCTGGCCGATCTTGTAGCTCGTCGCCTGGCCCGGATTGTTGATGTATCGTTCGACCTCCTTGACGATGTCGCGCTCGGACAGCAGCGAATTGTCCTGGAAATACTTGATCGCTTTCTCCCGGCTCCAGCGCTTGGCGTGCATGCCGGTGTCGGTCACCAGGCGAACGGCGCGCCAGAGCTCAAGCGAGAGGTGGCCGAACTCGGAATACGGGTCCTGGTAGAAGCCCATCTCGCGGCCAAGCCGCTCGGCATAAAGGCCCCAGCCTTCCGCATAAGCGCCGTAGCCTCCGAAGCGGCGGAACATCGGAATGCCCTGCAGCTCCTGCTGAAGCGCGATCTGGAAATGGTGGCCGGGCGCGCCCTCATGGTAGGCGATGCCCTCGATCTGGGGCTTCAGCACCTGGTTCATGTCGGCGAGGTTGACGTAGAAGATGCCGGGCCGCGAACCGTCGGGCGAAGGCGAGTTGTAAAAGGCGACCGCGGCGGTGTCCTGCCGCCATTTCTCCACCGCGCGGACTTCCAGCGGCGCCTTGGGCAGGCGGCTGAAATATTGCGGCGCTTTGGCCATCACCTGGGCGATGAAGACGTTGGCGTCCTTCAGATACTGCTCGCGACCGGCCTCGGTGTTCGGATATTTGAACTCCTTGCCGTTCTTGATGTGGGCGAAGAAGGCCTGGAGGTCACCCTTGAAGCCGACGCGGTCCTTGATCGCCTCCATCTCGCCCTGGATGCGGGCGACTTCGGCGAGGCCGATATTGTGGATGGCGTCGGCGGAAAGATCGGTGGTGGTCGAGTTACGCAGGCGGGAGGCGTAATATGCGTCCCCGTCCGGCAGGCTCCAGGCGCCGTTGTTGCCGGTCGCCTTGGGCTCGATCGCGTCCATCGTCGACAACATCGTCTCGACGCCGCGACGGAAGTTGTTCGAAAGCGCGGTGCGCGCCTCCCCGATCAGGCGCGCCTTTTCGCCGGCGGGGATTTCGAGCGCATTCACCTTCTTGGTGAAGTCGGCGAGCAGTGGCGAGTCGGCGCCCGGCCCGAACGGCGCCCCGGTGATCGCCTTTTTGGCGTCGGCCCGCACCGGCGCGAAGTTGAGCTTCGGCGGCACGATGCCGCGCTCGGCCGAGGCACGGGCACGGGCGGAGATCTCGCCGATCGCCCGCTCAGTGTCGCGGATCCGGGCGATGTACGCTTCGGCGTCGGCAACATCCCCGATGCGGTGCTGGTTGATCAGGAACACCGGAAAGTTGCCAGCCGGGCTGCCGTTGGTGGAGAAGGGGAAAGAATAGCCCCGCCAGCGGGCGTTCTCCCGATCCTGCGTAACCTCATGTTCGAACAACTGATAGCTGAGGCGGCCGGCCGGGCTGAGCTTTCCCGGGTCGAACTCGGCCTTCATGCGCGCAAGCTGCGCTTCGGCACGGGCGAGCTCACGGTCGGACGCGGCGTCGGTATAGTCGTTAAGGCGGTCGTATTGCTCCTTGCGGCCGAGCGAAGTCAGGCCCTGCGGCGAGGAGGCAAGGCTTTCCTCGAACGCCGCATCGAGGAAGGTGAGCAGGCGGGCGTCCTCGGCTTCGGGATCGGCGACAGGCGCTGGTGCTTCTGCAACCGCATCCGCTGCCGGAGCGGAACTCATGGTGGCGGGCGCGTCGTCGTTGGCCGATGCGCAGGCAGTGGCAAGGAGGAAAGCGGCGAGGGGGAGGGTGCGGATCAAGGGGCGGTCCTCGTAGGGGAGTTCGCTTTGTCTTTAGCGCGTCGGCGGCCCGCGTCTAGCACTCACCCGCCCCCCAGCACGGGTCCCAGGCGGGCTCCGGGCCGAAGCGGCGAGCGAGGAAATCCGAAAGCGCGCGTACCCGTGCCGTCACAGCGCGGCCGGGCGGCATCAGCACGTGGAGGCCGCCTTCGGGAAGTGGAAACTCGCGCAGCAGCGGCTCAAGCCTTCCGCCGGCAAGCGAGTGCGAGGCGATAAAGGTGGGGAGCACGCACAGGCCGAGCCCCGCTTCCGCGGCGGCGCGCAGCATCTCGCCGTTGTCTGCGCGCAGCCGGGGCTTGAGGCGAACGCTGTCCCAGCGGTTGCCGACGCGGAAGCGCCATTGCTCGTTGCCGTAGACGAGGTGGTCGTGCGCCTGGAGGTCGCGCGGATGCTCCGGGCGGCCGCGCGCGTCGAGATAGGATGGGCTGCCGAGCAGTACTCGGCGAGACGGCGCGATCCGGCGCGAGATGAGTGCGGAATCCTCCAGGGTGCCAAGCCGCACGGCAAGGTCGAAGCCGCCGGCGACGAGGTCCACCGCCTTGTCTTCGAAGCTGATGTCGAGTTCGACGCGGGGATGTTCGGCGGCGAAGTCGGCAAGGGCAGGGGCGAGATGCTCCACGCCGAAGGAGAGGGGGGCGGTGAGGCGGATCGGGCCGGAGACCTGGGTGACGGACCCGGCGACTACCTCGCGGGCGGCATCGAGGTCGCACAGGATGTTCGACGCGCGCTCGAAATAGGCCTGGCCCGCATCGGTGGGCTGGGCGCCCGACGCACTGCGGGTGAGCAGGCGCGCGGCGAGTTGCTCCTCGAGCCGGGCGACGCGGCGCGAGACGATGGATTTCGACATCCCCATCCGCTCGGCGGCGCGGGAGAAAGCGCCGGTTTCGACCACGCGCACAAAGGCGAGGACATCGAGGAGATCGACCGAGGCGTGTTCCATGTTCCGCAACACCATGATGCGCCGTGAGCGGCTACCGGCAACGCTTCTACGTGCTTATCTCCCCTTCATCAAGCCAATCGGCCAGCCAACAGGAGGGCATCATGACCAAGGTACTCATCATCGACAGCGCCGCAACCGGCGAACAGTCCGTCTCCAAGAAGCTGGTCGACAGCCTCGTCGCGGGCCTCACCGAGCGCCCTGACGATGTATCGGTGGTGCGCCGCGACATCGGTGCTGATCCGATCCCGCATCTCACCGCCAATACGGTGTTCGCGATCCGCAGCAGCGAGGCATCGACCGAAGCCGAGCAAGGCGCGCTCGATCTATCCAACCGGCTGATCGGAGAGCTTCAGGAGGCCGACCTGATCGTGATCGGCGCGCCGATGTACAATTTCGGCATCCCCTCCACGCTCAAGGCTTGGTTCGACCATGTGCTGCGCGCCCGGGTGACGTTCCGCTACACCGAGAGCGGCCCGGAAGGCTTGCTCAAGGGCAAAAAGGCGATCGTCGTGGAAAGCCGCGCCGGCCTTTACAGCGAAGGTCCGTCGGCGGTGAACGACAGCCAGGAGCCGCATTTGCGCACCTTGCTCGGCTTCATGGGGCTGGACGACGTCACCTTCGTCCGCGCCGAGAAGCTCGCTTTCGGCCCCGAAGCGGCCGAAGCGGCAATCGCCGAGGCTTCGGGCAAGCTCAGGGAACTCGCGCTGGCGGCTTAAGGCTAAACGAGGCAGCCACACACACACAGGCCGTCACCCCCGCGAAAGCGGGGGTCCCGCTTCTTCCTTTCTAAGGATGGAAGAGAAGAAGCGGGATTCCTGCTTTCGCGGGAATGACGAGAAGAGGAGACCCTTCATGATCGACATTCGCCCCTTCAACACGCTCGGTCACGCCAACCACGGCTGGCTCAACGCGCGGCACCATTTCTCGTTCGCGAACTATTATGAGCCCGGCCGCATGGGCTGGGGGGCGATCCGGGTCTGGAACGACGACGAGATCGCCGCCCGCTCCGGCTTCCCGCCGCACCCGCATGCCGACATGGAGATCATCACCTATGTCCGCCGCGGCGCCATCACCCACCAGGACTCCCTCGGCAATCAGGGCCGGACGGAAGCGGGCGACGTGCAGGTGATGAGCGCCGGGACCGGGGTTCGCCACGCCGAATATAACCAGGAAGACGAAGCGACGACCCTGTTCCAGATCTGGGTGCAGACCGACAAGCCCGGCGCGAAGCCGAGCTGGGGTGCCAAGCAATTCCCCAAGCACGTCCGCGAAGGCACGTTCGTGACCCTCGCCAGCGGCTTTGCGGAAGACGCCGACGCGCTCAGGATCAATGCCGCGGCGCGGGTGATGGGCGCAACGCTTAAGGCCGGCGAGACGGCGGAACTCAGCCTCGATCCGGCGCGGCACACCTATCTGGTGCCGGTCAACGGCGCGGCGGAAGTGAACGGTGTCAGGGCCGAAGCGCGGGACGGCGTCGCCGTCACCGGCGAGGAGCGGATACTGATCCGCGCAATCGAGGATACCGAAGTAGTGCTGGTCGACGCCCGTTAAGCTTGATGGTGGAAAAGGGAAGGGCGCTGCCGGCGACGGCGGCGCCCTGTTCCAAGCCAGTTGCAACATTGCTGTAGATTAAGGGCAACAGTTTTCAACTACTTATGCTTAGCGGCAAGTTAACCCTCTTTTCCCGGCACCCTCCAATAGGCTGGGCGTTCAGCCGGCATGCCTCGTTACTTTTTCCATTTCGAAACCCAGGGCGTCCGTGTTCGGGACGAGGTGGGGCTCACTTTGCCGGACGCGGAAGCGGCCTGGTATCAGGCCGTGCGCAGCGCCCGCGACCTCATCGGCGCGGAAAGCAGCATCGGCTGCTCGTGGGATGCGCAGGTGGTGCAGATCGAGGATCATGAGGGCTTCCCCGTCGACCGGGTGCCGCTGCTGGAGATTGCGCGCTTCGCCGGCGCGAACTGAAGCTTCGCAGACGCCCGCTTGGCAGGCGCGAACGGACGGTTCGCTTAGGCGCGGCGGAAGACGCCCTTGGGGATGCGCCGCGGGGCCGGCGCGATCAGCAGCTGGATCTCGCGCTCGTGGAGCGGCGATTCGAACTCGCAGCCGGCTTCCTTGCCGTTGCGCCATTTGACGCGGCTGCGCTTGGCTTCGAACCCCGGCAGCTTGAGCCAGACTTCCGAGCCTTCCAGCACATCGTCGCCGACCTCGGCCTTGAAGCCGCCATCGGAGATATCGATGACCACGATGGGCGAGGTTCGTGCCCCGTCCTCGCGCAAGGCTGCGGCGAGGTTGACGATGCGCCGTTCCGCCTTGCGGCCGTCGCCGATCGGAAGCTGCGACAATTCGGCATTGATGAACAAGGCGAAGGTTCCTCCGGGTGTCTCGTTCAAGGCCCTAGCCCGGCGATGCCTGTTTTTTGGTTAAAACGGCGCGCGCCCGCTGCAAAAGCTTGGGGCCGGCACTCGTGAGAGCGCCGGCCCCCCCTCGATACGCGACGCGAGGGACCTTCCCGAGCGATTCGAAAACCGCCGCTTGAGGCACGATGCTTATGGACCCGCGCGGTTGACACTAAGCTGAGGAGCTTGGTTATCGCCGGTTAAGGCTTCTCTTTTTTGTCTTTGAAGTCAGCCACTTCGCTCGGGAGGACCGTGAGCTGCGCCGCGCCGGAGCGTGCAGAAAGAAGGCGGAGCCGATTTCTCGAACTCCGCCCCCCCCCGGTCGCGTACCTGATCCTGTGTCTAGCCGGGCACCGGTTTAGAAAAGGTTTAAACGCAAGATTGCGCGTTAGCGGCCCGCCCAAGCGATGATCTTCAAAGGCTCGCCCGGCTGCAACGGCTCCCCGGCGGTTCGGCCGTTGAGCATCAGCAGGTGCTCGACCGGCCGGTCGCTGGCCATGCCCGCGGCGATGCTCCCGTAAGTGTCACCCGCTTTCGCGGCGACCACCCGGATGACCCGCGGCCGCAAGGTTGCGGCTTCTTCCGGGCTGAGCAGGTGAAACGAAGCGAACAAGGCGCTCAGCGCTTCGGGAGCGGCGGCGCGGGGCGGCGAGACCATGGTGAAGTGAAACGCGCCGCCGCCCGGTCCTGCATAGGCCATGAAGGAAAGGCGCACTTCGCCATCGTTGGTGTCCACCGCGACGGGCACGAACAGCGCCGGCACGCCGTTCACCAGCGTGGCTTGGGCGGTGCCGGTCCGTGCCGGGGCCTTGCCGAGCAGTCCGCCGAGCACCGCTTCGGCATAAGCCGGGAGGCCGCCCGCCGGCAGCGGCCCACCGCCGAATTCGCCGCGCAGCCCCTCCGGCCCGTCGATCATGATCGCCTGCGGGCTGTTGGTGAGGGTGAACCCTTGCGGCGCTTCGAAGCCGATCCGCATAACCGGGTGGGCGAAGCGCCGGCCGAGGACGAAGCCTTGCGCGGGATCGTCGCCATAGAGCAGTCCGTCCAC
>DASWMM010000263.1:0-4512 GCA_036399755.1 Allosphingosinicella sp. | reverse complement strand
GGTGCGCCTTAACCTGCCCCATCCCAACCCATGGGTCCCTGGCTCGTCCCCCGGACGGGCCTAAGAAGGGACCCATCCTGAAGGGGAGGGGCTTGTTCACAGCAGCGCCGCGACCAGCTTCCCGAACGCATCCGCGCGGTGGCTGACGGCGTGCTTGGCCGCTGGGTCCATTTCGCCGAACGTCTGCTCGCCGCCGGCGGGTAGGAACATGGCGTCGTAGCCGAAGCCGTTCTCGCCGCGCGGCGGCCAGACGAGGGTGCCATCGACGCGGCCTTCGAACCATTCGCTGCGCCCGTCCGGCCAGACGATTGCGAGGGCGCAGACGAAATGGGCGCCGCGGCTCGCCTCGGGGCCGAGCGCCTGGAGCTCCTCCTCGACCCGGCGCATCGCGTAGGCGAAGTCGCGGTCGCCCTGGATCTCGCCGGGCCCCGCCTCGGGGGAGACGGTCGGATGGGCGATCGCCCAGCGGGCCGAGTGGATGCCGGGGCGGTTGCCGAGCGCCTCGACGCAGAGGCCGCTGTCGTCGGCGAGGGCGGGGAGGCCCGACAGGTCCGCAGCCTGGCGCGCCTTCAGGTCCGCATTCTCGATGAAGCTGACGCCGATCTCGTCCGGCTCGGGAAGTCCCAGCTCGGCCGCCGACACCGGCTCGATCCCGTATGGGCCGAGCAGCTCCCTGATCTCGCGGACCTTGCCTTCATTGTGGCTGGCGATGACCAGCTTGCCGGGGCCGAGGCGGTTCACCGGCCGGTCGCCCGGTCCTGCGCGGCGAAAATCTCCCCGCAGCCGATGCGGGCGAGGCGGAGCAGGCGCAGCAGGCCCTCCTCGTCATAGGTCTCGCCTTCGGCCGTCACCTGCGCCTCCACGATGTTGCCGTCGCCGGTGAGCACGAAATTGCCGTCGGCGCCGGCGTTGGAGTCTTCCACATAATCGAGGTCGAGGACGGCGGTTCCCTCATGGATGCCGCAGCTCACCGCCGCGACCTTCTGGCGGATGGGGTCGATGGTGAGGAGCTGCTGCTTCATCAGCCCGTCGACCGCGAGGCGCAAAGCCACCCAGGCGCCCGAAATCGCCGCCGTGCGGGTGCCGCCGTCGGCCTGGATGACGTCGCAGTCCAAAGTGATCTGCCGCTCGCCCAGCGCCTGGAGGTCGACCACGGCGCGCAAGGAGCGGCCGATCAGCCGCTGGATCTCCTGCGTCCGGCCCGATTGCTTGCCCGATGCGGCCTCGCGGCGACCGCGCGTGTGGGTGGCGCGGGGCAGCATGCCATATTCCGCCGTGACCCAGCCCTTGCCCTTGCCGCGCAGCCAGGGCGGCAGGTTGGTCTCGACGGACGCGGTGCACAGCACGCGGGTGTCGCCGAAGGCGACGAGGCAGCTGCCTTCGGCATGGCGGGTGAAGCCGGCTTCCATGACGATGGCGCGCATTTCGTCTGAGGCGCGGCCGGAGTGGCGCATGATCATTCTTCCTTTGTGGTTAGCGCCGCCGTATCAACTATTCTGCCGCGCAAGCAACCGTCGTTGCAACCGCGCTTTTTTGGGGGGGCGAAGGTGCACACATCCAAGATCGTGGCTGTTTTAGCCTTAGGCGTCGTTCTGAGCGCAGGGTCGTGTGACGAACGACCTCAACCTCCCACGCCGCCGCAGAGGCCGGCAGGCAGTGGCACCGCCATCGACATGCCGAAACTTCCTACAGGTAAAAACGCGAGGATCTCGTTCGAGATCCGAAGCTGGGGACGGGTCATTACGGCGTGGGACATCGCTGCCGGCGGCGAGGGAACGTTCTCGTCGCCTCGGGTCACCGGTGAAGGCGAGAGCGCTACTTCGCTCATGGTGAAGAAGCGGCTTTCCGTCGGCGCTCAGGGCTTTGAGCGGCTGCAGGAGATGATGCGGTTACCCGAGGCTTATAGCGGCCGCGAAATTCCATGCGGCCTTCGCTACACCGACTTTCCCTACGGCAAGGCAACTTGGACCGCCGGGCAAAACCAGAAGGTTATCGAGTTTAACACCGGTTGCCAGGCGCCGGAAGCAGGCGCTGTTCACAACGCCCTCTACGAAGCCGACAAGCTGGTCAAAGAATGGGCGGCCGAAGCGCAGATCATCGAGGAGACTCCCAACGAAAGCCCTTGAACTCGCTCTCCCGGGTTCTTGCCTTGCATGGCGGCATCCCGAGATGTGGGCATCACTTTGCCGTCCGCCTCGCCGAGAAGGCGCTGATTCGGCCATCACCGAGCTGGTGACGTGCCGGCTGACACTCCCTAGATAAGAGGCATGGCCGCGACACCCGTCACCGAGCTCACCGAACGCGCCCGGGCCGTGTTTCGCCTGGTCGTCGAGAATTATCTCGGCTCCGGCGCTCCCGTCGGCTCGCGCACCGTGTCGAAGCTGCCGGGGATGGTGCTGTCGCCGGCCTCGATCCGCAACGTGATGCAGGACCTGGAGGAGCTCGGCCTCCTCGCCCATCCGCACACCTCAGCCGGACGGATCCCGACCGAGACCGGCCTCAGGCTGTTCGTGGACGGCATGATGCAGGCGGCCTCCCCCAGCGCGGAGGAGCGGGCGGCGATCGAAGGTCGGCTCGACCGCGGCGGGCCGATCGAGGAGGCGCTGTCGGCGGCGACGGCGGCGCTGTCGGGCCTGTCGGCCTGCGCCGGCATCGTCCTCGTGCCGAAGCGCGAGGCGGTGTTGCGGCAGATGGGCTTCGTCCAGCTCTCGCCGCGCCAGGCGCTGGCGGTGATGGTGGGGAGCGACGGCAGCGTCGAGAACCGGGTGCTGGACCTTCCGCCCGGCGTCACCCCTTCCGCGCTCCAGGAGGTCGGCAATTATGTCAGCTCCCGCCTCTCCGGCCTGACGCTCCAGGAGGCGCGCACCCGGCTTTCCGTCGAAATTCGCGATGGGAAGGCGGCGCTGGACGGGGCGGCGCAGGAGCTGGTGGCGCGCGGGCTCGCGGTCTGGTCCGAGGACGGCGACCGGCGTCCGGTGCTGATCGTGCGGGGGCAGGCGAACCTCATCGACCAGGCCGCCGCGGCGGACCTCGAGCGCGTCCGCCAGCTGCTCGAGGAGCTGGAGGGCAAGGAGGAGATCGCCCGCCTTCTCGACAGTGCGCGTGCGGGTCAGGGGATGAAGATCTTCATCGGATCGGAGAACAAGCTGTTTGCGCTGTCCGGCTCATCGGTTATCGCGGCGCCCTATCGCGGCGGCGACGGCAAGGTGGTCGGCGTCGTCGGCGTCATCGGCCCGACCCGGTTGAACTACGCCCGGGTCGTTCCCATGGTGGATTTCACGGCACAGGCATTATCGAGATTGATGGCATGAACGAACAGGACGATCTTCAGGACGAAGCGGGCGAAGCGTTCGACGCGGGCGAGGAAAATGCGGGCGCGCAGGACCTTGCCGATCTGGCGAAGGAGCTGGAGGAGGCGCGCCAGCAGGTCCTCTACGCTCAGGCGGAGACCCAGAACGTCCGCCGTCGGCTGGAGAAGGAGAAGCAGGACGCGACCGCTTATGCGGCGACGGGCTTTGCGCGCGACATGCTCTCGGTGAAGGACAATCTCGACCGCGCGCTCGCCGCCGTGGGCGAGGAGGCGCGGCAGGACGAGCGGCTGAAGGGCCTGATCACCGGCATCGAGGCGACGCAGCGCGAGCTCGACAGCGTCTTCGCGCGCAACGGCATCAAGCGCATCGACGCGCTGGGCCAGCCGCTCGACCCGCACCGCCACCAGGCGATGGTGGAAATCCCGAACGAGGAGGCCGAACCCGGCACCGTCGTCCAGGAGATGCAGATCGGCTACATGATCAAGGACCGCCTGCTGCGGCCGGCGCTCGTCGGAGTTTCGCGCAAGCCCTGAGGGGCGACCGGGTTACGAGCGGCCGGCTAGAGAAGGAAATCGCCCGCGAGAATCGTGGCATTGGCGGTGGTGAGGCCGATGACCAAATCCGCCGTGCCGTCGCCGTTCACGTCCGCCTCGACGATCCACTCCGCACCGGACTGGTAGGCCCGAACCTGCCCCGCGGCGTTGGTGAACGCGCCCGAGCCGATGAAGGCGAACGCATCGTTGCCGGCGGTATTGGCATTGGCGTCGATCAGGCTCAGGTCGATCCTGTCGCCGGTGGCGAAGTTCATGATCGTGTCGCGCGTCGCGGCGGTCGAGTGGCTGGTCGCGGCGTAGACGAACAGGTCGTTGCCCGCGCCGCCCGACAGCGTGTCGGCGCCGAGGCCGCCGGACAGGCTGTTGTTCCCCGAATTGCCGGTGATGACGTTGGCCAGCTCGTTGCCGAAGCCGTTGACGTTGCCGCTGCCGGTCAGCGTCAAATTCTCGACGTGCGCACCGAGGGTGAAGGTGATTGAGGAGAGCACCGTGTCCGTGCCGTTTGCGGCGTTCGACTCGGTGGCCTTGTCGCCGGCATTGTCGATCACATAGGTGTCATCGCCGCCGCCGCCCTGCATGGTGTCGGCGCCGCCGGCGCCGTCGAGCCGGTTATGGCCCCCATTGCCGATCAGCTTGTTGGATTGGCT
>DASWMM010000262.1:0-19358 GCA_036399755.1 Allosphingosinicella sp. | reverse complement strand
ACCGCGCTGATCGACACCGGCTCCAAGATGGACGAAGTCATCTTCGAAGAGTTCAAGGGCACCGGCAACTCGGAAATCGTGCTCGACCGCAAGGTCTCCGACAAGCGCATCTTCCCGTCGCTCGACGTCGGCAAATCCGGCACCCGCAAGGAAGAGCTGCTGGTCGATCAGGCAACGCTTTCCAAGATGTGGGTGCTTCGCCGAATCCTCATGCAGATGGGCACCGTCGACGCGATGCAGTTCCTGCTCGACAAGATGAAGGACGCCACGTCCAACGAGGACTTCTTCGCCTCCATGAACCAGTAAGCGCGGCGGCGGCCCCCCGTGGCCGCCGCTTCGCTGCTGGGGCTCTTCTCAGGGGAGGAGGACGGTTGAACCCGTGGTTGCACGGCTCTCTATGGCGCGGTGCGCGTCCGCGGCCTCGCGCAGTGCAAAGCGCGCGCCGATCGTCGCCGGCACGATCTCCCGCTCGATGAGCTCGAACAACCGCGCCGCCGACGCACGCATTTCTTCCGCGGTTCTCGCGTAGTCGGCCAGGGTGGGCCTGGTCACGAACACCGATCCTGCGCTCAGGAGGTCGAGCGCGGTAAAGGGCGGCACCGGCCCCGACGCGTTGCCGTAGGTCACGATCAAGCCCCGCCGCGCAACCGAGCCGAGCGACGCCGCCCAGCTCGCCGCGCCCACGCCGTCGAGCACGACCTTCACGCCTTTGCCGCCGGTCAGCGCCCGCACCTCGGCGGCAAGCTCCTCGAACCCGCCGCAAAGGCTGTGATCCGCGCCCGCGTCCTTGGCCAAAGCCGCCTTCCGGCTGTCGCCGCTATGGGCAATCACCACCGCGCCCAGGTGCTTGAGCCAGGGGACCAGGATCGAGCCGACGCCGCCCGCCGCGGCATGGACCAGCACAACGTCGCCCGGCTGGACGGAGGCGCAGCGCTCCACCAGATATTCTGCGGTACAGCCCTTCAGCATCGCCGCCGCCGCCTGCTCGGCGCTGATCGAATCGGGCAGCTTCACCAGCCGCTCCTCGGGAATCGCCCGGTGCGTCGCATAGGACCCAAGCGGCCCGGTGAAATAGCCGACCCGATTGCCCTCGCGGAACCCCGTGACGCCTTCGCCCACCGCCTCCACCACGCCGGCCGCCTCGGTGCCCAGCCCCGAAGGCAGCGGCACCGGATAAAGCCCGGAGCGGTGATAGGTCTCGATGAAGTTCAGCCCCACCGCCTCCTGCCGCACCAGCACCTCGCCAGGCCCGGGGGAGGGAATGGCGATGTTCCGTGCTTCGAGGACTTCGGGACCGCCGGTGCGAGTGAGGGTGAACGCGTATGCGTCGCTCATGCCAGATGCTCCTCGAAGAAAGCGCGGGTTCGGCTGTCGGCAAGCTGCGCCGCCTGCTCGCTGCGGCGCGTGCCCATCTCGGCGGCGAAGCCATGATCCTCGCCCGGATAATCGTACATCGTAATCCGCGGATGATCGCCGAATGCCTCGTGCATCTTGCCCCGCACCTCCGCCGGCACGAAGCCGTCCGCGCCCGCTATGTGGAGGAGCAGCGGCCTGGCGATCGCATTCTTCTCATGGAAGAGACTGTCCAAGCCAACGGCATAATAGCCGACGCTTGCATCCACATCGGTGCGCGCGGCGGTCATGTAGGCGAGGCGCCCGCCAAGGCAGTAGCCCACGCAGCCGACCCTACCGCCTTGAGGAAGGCGCGTCCGGGCGGCTCGGATTGCGGCTTCGATATCCGCCACGCCGAGACCCTGATCGAAGCGGCCCATCAGGTTCAGCGCCTGCTTGAACTCGCTTTCCACATCAGGGTCGAGCTGCACGCCTGGCCCAAGCCGCCAGAAAAGGTCCGGTGCGATGGCAAGGTAGCCGTCTTGTGCCAACGCATCGCACTTGCGGCGAATGCCTTCGTTGACTCCGAATATCTCCTGGATCACCACCACGGCGGCGCGCGGCGTGCCCGATGGTTCGGCGAGGTAGGCTTCGAAGCTGCCGTCTCCGGCAAGCGTATCGATTCGGATCACGGCGTCCTCCTTGTCTCGAGCCGCGCTTGCTTTCACATAGACGCAGCCGCGGCGGCAAGCGGCGGCAGGAGGAAAACGATGAAGATCAGCGTGGACGTGGATTGCACGCCCGAAGAAGCCCGGCGCTTCCTCGGCCTTCCGGACCTGACTCCGGTTCACCAGGCCTATGTCGACAAGATGACCCGAGCAGTCACCGACGGGGTAACCGCCGAAAGCATGACCGAGCTGATGAAGAGCTGGGGCCCGATGAGCGAAGCCGGCGTGACCATGTGGCGATCGATGCTGGAAGGGATGAGCAGCAAGCGTGCCGGCTGACACGATCTACGCTCTGTCCTCGGGCAGCCCGCCGGCAGCGCTTGCAGTGGTGCGGATCAGCGGAGCGCACGCCAACGAAGCCTTGCAGGCTTTGGCAGGACGGCTGCCGGAGCCGAGGCGGGCAAGCCTGGCGCGGCTTAGCTGGAAGGGTGATCGGCTGGACGACGCACTGGTGTTGCGCTTCCCTGGCCCGGCAACCGCAACCGGCGAGGACATTGCGGAACTGCACCTTCATGGCGGCCGGGCGGTGGTCGCCGCCGTCTTGAACGCGCTGAGCGACATGGACGGGCTCCGGCTCGCCGAGCCTGGTGAGTTCACCCGGCGCGCCTTCGAGAACGGTCGCATCGATCTCGCCGAGGCGGAGGGGCTCGCCGATCTGCTGCAGGCGGAGACGGAGAGCCAGCGCCGCTCCGCTCTCGCGCTTGCCGGCGGTGCGCTCAGCCGGCTCGTTGAGGGATGGCAAAGCCGGGTTCTCGCCCAGGCCGCGGCGCTCGAAGCGGTCCTCGACTTCTCCGACGAAGGAGATGTCGGCGAGGCGATGCCGCCGGGCTGGAGCGCGGCTGTCGCGCAGCTCGCGGTTGAAATGGAGTCTGCCCTAGCGCGGCCAACCGCCGAACGGCTGCGGGACGGATTGCGAGTGGTGATCGCCGGCCCACCCAACGCAGGTAAGTCGAGCCTCCTCAACTGGTTGGCCGGCCGGCAGGCGGCGATCACCTCCGCCATCGCCGGAACTACCCGGGACCTCGTTGAAGCGCCCACGGCGATCGGAGGAACGCCCTTCCTGCTGGTGGATACGGCCGGGCTTCGCGAGAGCAGCGATGATGTGGAGGCAATCGGCGTCGATCGCGCGCGGGAGACGATTGCTTCGGCGGACCTTATTCTCTGGCTGGGTTTACCGGCGGAAGCACCGGACCGCGCGCGGACCATTCTGGTCCATTCCAAAGCCGACCTTGAGCCGGTGAGCAGGGACGCGGATCTGCGGGTGTCGGCTGAGACCGGGGAGGGAATGAGCGCTCTCGTCGATCTGCTGATCGCCCGCGCCAGGTCGCTACTGCCGCAAGAGGGCGAGGCGGCTCTGAACGCCAGGCATCGCGGCGCGATCGCAGCTGCAGCCGAGTCCCTGCGGGAGGCAGGGCGCACGGCAGACCTGCTGATTGCGGCCGAGTGCCTGCGTCTGGCTCGAACATGCCTGGATGCTGTAACTGGCCGCGCTGGCGTGGAGCAGATGCTGGACGCGTTGTTTGGACGGTTCTGCATCGGGAAGTAATGTTCCATGTGGAACATCGTGCCCGCCCTCGCTAAAGGCGCAGCGTGCGTGAGAGTTTCAATATCATTGTAGTGGGCGGCGGGCATGCCGGCACGGAAGCCGCTGCCGTCGCGGCTCGCATGGGTGCTTCCGTTGCACTGATCAGCTTCTCGCGCGAGCAGATTGGGGCGATGTCTTGCAACCCGGCAATGGGTGGTTTGGGCAAGGGGCACCTGATCCGGGAGGTCGACGCGTTTGACGGCTTGATCGCCCGAGCGTCCGATGAGGCTGGAATCCACTACCGAATGCTCAACGAAAGCAAGGGTGCCGCCGTGCGCGGCCCCCGCGTTCAAGCCGACCGCAAAAGATATAAGACTGCCATTCACAAAATGATCGGCGCCCAATGCGGGCTGACGATTGTCGAAGGAGAAGCCGCTTCGCTTCGCCTCGAGGAGCGCGCAGTGAGGGGCGTCAACCTTGCTGACGGCAGGAGACTGGAAGCCAGCGCCGTGATCCTCGCCACAGGAACCTTCCTCGGCGGCAAACTTCACTTCGGGATGAACAGCCAGGCTGGCGGTCGGGTAGGGGAGCGCGCCGCGACGAAGATGGCGGCGCAACTCCGCGAACTTAATCTACCACTTGCCCGGTTGAAGACCGGAACTCCGCCCCGTCTCGATGGCCGGACCATCGACTGGGGGGCGCTCGAAAGGCAGGAGTCCGACAGCGGGCGCTGGACGATGTCGCCGATGAGCACGGGTCGGCCGGCACCGCAGCTCTTTTGCGCGATCACCCGTACCAACTCGGCCACCCACGACATCATCCGTAAGAACCTTGACCGATCTCCGCTTTTCAGTGGGGTAATCGAAGGCGTCGGGCCGCGTTACTGCCCCTCGATCGAGGACAAGGTGCACCGGTTCGGCGACCGGGACGGGCACCAGATATTCCTTGAGCCCGAGGGCCTCGACGACCCCGCAGTCTACCCCAACGGCATCTCCACCTCCCTCCCGGAGGACGTGCAACTTGCCATGGTTCGCTCAATGGCGGGGCTTGAACGCGCTTCGATCCTGCAGCCAGGCTACGCTGTCGAGTATGACTATGTAGACCCGCGGATCCTTGAGCCCACGCTCGCTGTCCGCGACGTAGAAGGTCTCTACCTCGCAGGACAGATCAACGGCACCACTGGCTATGAGGAGGCCGCAGCGCAGGGGCTGGTCGCCGGAGCAAATGCGGCGGCGGCGGCCGGCGGAAAGGCGCCCGTACTATTCGACCGTGCGGAGAGCTACATTGGCGTGATGCTCGATGACCTCACGCTCCAGGGCGTCACCGAGCCCTACCGGATGCTCACGGCCCGTGCCGAATACCGCCTGCGCCTCCGCGCCGATAATGCGGAAAGCCGTCTCACCGGCAAGGCGGTGGAACATGGCTGCGTCGGTGCCGAGCGCATGGAGCACTTTCGAGGGCGCGAGCGTGAGAGAGCCCAGATCGATGACGTTCTGGCATCCGCTATGAGCGGATCGGCGCTGCAATCGCAGGGAGTGGGTGTTCGGGACGACGGAGTGAAGCGAACGCTGGCCGATTGGTTCCGTTTTCCGGAGTTCGATCGGGTGGCGCTGCTCCGTATTGCACCGGCGCTCTCGGGAGGCGCTGAGGACCTGATCGACGAAGCAATCGAAGATCACCGCTACGCGCCGTACCTGGAGCGGCAGCAGGCGGAAATCACGCGCCTGCGGGGCGATGACGCTGTGCGCATACCCGCTGATCTCGACTACCCCTCTGTCCCGGGTCTTTCCTCGGAGATGGTGGAGCGTCTGAGTGTAAGCCGACCATCCACCCTTGGCGCTGCCCGCCGGATTCGGGGAGTAACTCCCGCAGCCTTGGCGGCGATCCTGGTGCATGCTCGGCGCCGCGCGGCATGACGGAGGAAGAAGCAAAGGCAGCGCTCAATGTTCCACATGGAACACTCGAGCGACTAGAGGCTCTCGTGACCTACCTTGGTTACGAGAATGAGCGGCAAAACCTAGTTTCCCGATCGTCTCTCGAAAACGTCTGGGAGCGTCATATACTCGACTCCGCGCAGCTTCCGAGGTTCGCGCCGAATGCGAGAGCTTGGGTCGATCTGGGCACGGGAGCGGGTTTTCCTGGTCTCGTGGTGGCGGCACTCTCACCCGGTTGCTTCACGCTGGTCGAAGCGCGAAGGCTGCGGGTCGATTTCCTCGCCGCTGCTGCTCAGATCATGGGGATAGAGGATCGGGTCGAGGTGCTGCACAGCAAGGTCGAAACGGTCCCGCCCCGGCCGTTCGACGTGATCAGCGCGCGCGCATTTGCCCCACTCGACAAATTGCTCCGCATCGGCCTGCCTTTATCCAATCGTGAGACAATCTGGATTTTGCCCAAGGGCCGAAACGCAAAGTCCGAACTGGATGCCGCGCGATCTTCGTGGCAGGGTGAGTTCCGTATCGAGCCGAGCCTGACAGATGCCGACGCCGGCATCATCGTGGCGCGGGGGGTGGAACCGAAAAGGAAGCCGGGCCGATGATCCGCATCGCGGTGGCCAATCAGAAAGGCGGCGTGGGGAAGACAACCACCGCCATCAACCTTGCCACCGCTTTGGCGGCGACTGGCTGGCGGGTGCTGCTGCTCGACCTCGATCCGCAGGGCAATGCGTCCACCGGCCTCGGCATCACTCACGCCCAGCGTGATCTTTCCAGTTACGAGCTTCTCACCGGCCAATGCACGTTGGAAGAAGCGGTGGTGCCCACCCGGGTGCCGCGGCTCGACCTCCTGCCCGCGACCGTGGACCTCTCCGGCGCCGAGATCGAGCTGGTGGAGATGCAGGAGCGCACCCACCGTCTCGACAAGGCACTCGACACCGCCCAGGTCGGCCGGTGGGATGTTTGCCTGATCGATTGCCCACCCAGCCTCGGGTTGCTGACCATCAATGCGCTGGTGGCCGCCCAGTCGATCCTGGTGCCGCTGCAGACCGAGTTCTTCGCGCTTGAGGGGCTCAGCCAGCTCCTCCAGACGATCGAGCGCATCCGCGCCCGCTTCAATCCGGAGCTCTCCATCCTCGGCGTTGCGCTGACTATGTTCGACCGCCGCAATAACCTTTCCGCCCAGGTCGCCGACGATGTTCGGGCCTGCCTCGGCAAGGTGGTGTTCGAGACGGTGATCCCGCGCAACGTTCGCCTTTCGGAAGCGCCCAGCCACGGTATTCCAGCACTAATCTACGATCACCGCTGCCCCGGTTCCGAGGCCTATATCGCGCTTGCCCGAGAAACTATCGGTCGCCTGCCCAAACCGGCGGCCGCCGCATGAGCGCCGACGACACCCCCGTCGCGCGCAAGCGTCCGTCCGGGCTCGGCCGCGGCCTGTCCTCTTTGCTGGGCGACGTCGCGCAGGAAGCGCCGGTCGGCGGCAGCCCGGGCCAGAGCGGCGGCGGCCCGCGTAGCGGCGTGCAGATGATGCCGGTCTCCTCGATCGAGCCGCACCTCGATCAGCCCCGCCGGCACTTCGACGAGGAGAAGCTTACCGAGCTTGCCGACTCGATCCGGACCCGCGGCCTCATCCAACCCATCGTTGTGCGTCCCCATGGACACCGCTACCAGATCGTCGCCGGCGAGCGCCGGTGGCGCGCCGCCCAACGCGCGCAGTTGCACGAAGTCCCGGTGATCGTTCGGGAATTTACCGACGCCGAGACTTTGGAGGTTGCGCTCCTGGAGAATATTCAGCGCGCCGACCTGAACGCGATCGAAGAAGCTGAAGCCTACAAAAAGCTGATGGAGGAGTTCGGCCACACGCAGGAAGCGCTGGCCAAGATCGTCAACAAGTCGCGCCCCCACATCGCCAACCTGCTGCGCCTGCTCGGCCTGCCCGACGCGGTGCGCGAGATGGTGGTGACCGGCGAACTCAGCATGGGCCACGCCCGCGCCATCGCCTCCGCGCCCGATCCTGCAGCCATCGCCGAGGAGGTCGTGCGCCGCGGCCTTTCGGTGCGCGATGCCGAGAAGATGGCGCGCTTCGGCAAGCCGGGTCGGGAGCGGCAGGGCAAGCTCGAATATAAGGGTGCAAGCGCCGACATCGACGCGCTCGAGCGGCAATTGGGCGATATGCTCGGCCTCAACGTCAAGATCACCCACAAGCCGGACGGCGGCTTCGTTGCGCTTCATTATTCGTCGCTGGATCAGCTCGACATGATCTGCCAGCGGCTGAGTGGGGAAAAGATCTAAGCGGTGTTCAGCGCAGTCGCGCTGCCTGACGGCAGATTGCGAACAGCTCCTCATCCACCGCCGCGGAGCCAAGCCCGCCGCTCGACTTCGCCTGCCGCTCCGCCTCCAGGAGCCGGCCGACACTTTTTGCCAGCAGGTCGGAACGCCAGCCGCGAAGTTGCTGCGAAACCGCCGCTTTCTCTTTGAAAAACACGGACTTACCGTGTGACGCCATGACGGCATCGGGGCTGCTGCCACGCTCCACCTCGGCCCGCAACCGCGACAGCAACGTCATCCGCCGAAGCACCGCCCGGATCAGCGGAATGCCTTCGATCCCCTGGCTGGCGAGGCGGGCAAGCTCGTCGCCGAGCACATTGGGCCGGCCGGCGCTTACGGCATCGACCAGGCGCGAAAGATCGCCTTCCTCGGCCGCCGCGCCGATCGCGTCGAGTGCATCATGATCGACTTGTTTGGGGCTTTCCGGAGACGCATCGACGTAGAGCGCCAGCTTCTCAAGCTCGCTCGCGAGAATGGCGCGGTTGCCCCCGCAGGCGCTGCCTAGGCGGCGTGCGAGATCCGAGCGGATCAGAAGGCCGAGTTCGCGTGCCTTGTCGACGGCGAGCTGGTCCGCTTCCCGGCCCTCCGGTGCGTAGCTGGCGTGGGCCAGCGCCGTGGGCTCGGCGAGGGCGAGCTTGAGCAGCTTCGAGGTCGGCTTGAGCGCGCCGGCAACGAGGATCACAGGATTGCCCGCGGGCGGCGACTGGATCAGCGCTTCGACCGCTGCGAGGCTTTCATCGCCGGCTGGCTCGACAAGGATGTAGCGAGCGCCGCCGAACAGGGAGATGGAGGCCGCTTCGTCCGAGAGGCGGGCAGGATCGCCCTTGAGTTCGGCACCGCTGAGATCGACCCGCTCCGCCTCCGCGCCCATCGCGGCGCCGACCGCCTTGGCGAAGGCGCGGGATCCTGAATCGTCCGGGCCGTAGAAGAGAAAGAAGCGCCAGTCGCGCGGCGCCTTCACCGCGCGGTCGATCTGGCCCCGGGCGGCCTTCACTGCTCCGCCGCGCCGCCGCCCCGCGCCGCGAACAGCGCCAAGCGGGTGACGATCTGGTCGGCGAGTTCCCTGGACAGCCGCTCCAGCGCCGTCTGCTCGGCGGCCACGACGGCATATTCGGAGCTCACCACGTCGATGCCGACGTCGGACCCTGCGGTGGCGTCAAGGACTACGGTGCCCTTGTCCTGCTCCACAAGGCGGTAGCGGGCGCGCAGCGTGCGGCGCTCGCGGGTTTCGGCATCATCGGAGCGGACTCCGAAACCGATGATCTGGTCGTCCAGTTCGACTTCCAGGCGGTAGCGCTTGGCGCCGTCACCCGAAGCCAGCCGATCCTGAAGTGCAGTGCGCACCAGCCAGCCCGCGCGACCGCCGATCGGTCCCACCTCGATTGAGCGAAGCGACTGCGCCACGGGACCAGAGCCGCCGCCACTGTAGAGAGGCTTCAGCCCGCAGCCGGTGAGCGGCAGGGCCAAGGCAAGGAGAAGGAGGGCGGCGCGTTTGGTCATGCGACGATGTTCACCAAGCGGTCCGGCACCACAATCACTTTCCGCAGCGCCTTGCCCTCAAGAACGCGTTGAACCTTCTCCGAGGCCAGCGCGAGCTGCTCGAGATCGTCCTTGGCCGCGCCCTTCGCCGCGGTCAGCGTGTCGCGCAGCTTGCCGTTGACCTGCACCGCGATGGTAACCTCATCCTCCACCAGCAAAGCCGGATCAACCTCCGGCCACGGCGCATCGGCGATCAGGCCATCGCGGTCGAGCGACGCCCAGGCGGCTTCGGCAAGGTGGGGCACCATTGGCGCCACGAGCAGGATCAGAGTCTCGATCGACTGCTGACGCGTGGGGGAGGGCGGCGCCTTCTCGATCGCGTTGGCGAGTTCGTAGACGTTGGCGACCGCCTTGTTGAAGGCAAGCGCCTCTATATTCGCGGCAACGGCAGCGACGGTTTGGTGGAGCTTGCGGGCCAGCGGCTTGTCCTCGCCATCCCCGCCCAACCAGGTGGAGTGCGATCCTCCGGCCGCTTCCGACGCGAGCCGCCAGAGCCGCTGCACAAACCGCCAACTTCCCTCGATGCCGGCTTCCGACCAGGGCAGGTCGCGCTCCGGCGGGCTGTCGGACAGCATGAACCAGCGCACCGCGTCGGCGCCGTACTGGTCGATGATCTCGTCGGGATCGACCGTGTTGCGCTTTGACTTGGACATCTTCTCCACGCGGCCGACGATTACGTCCTCGCCGGTGGCGGTGAGATAGGCACTGCCGTCCGGCCGGCGGGCGATCTCGTCCGGGCTGAAATAAACCGGGCGTTCCTCACCGTCGCGCTTCTGCGAATAGCTTGGGTGGGTGACCATACCCTGGGTGAACAGCCCCTTGAACGGCTCCTGCACGTCGAGGCGGCCGATTCGGCTTAGCGCCCGAGTCCAGAAGCGGGCGTAGAGAAGGTGGAGGATCGCATGCTCAACGCCGCCGATATACTGATCCACCGGCAGCCAGCTTTCGGCCACGGCTTTGTCGAACGCCGCGTCGGCCGGCTGGCTGGCGAAGCGGATGAAGTACCAGGACGAGTTCACGAACGTGTCGAGAGTATCGGTCTCACGGCGCGCAACGCCGCCGCAGTTTGGGCAATCCGCCCTGTTCCAGGTGGGGTGCCGGTCAAGCGGGTTGCCGGGGATGTCGAAGCTGACGTCCTCGGGGAGAACGACCGGAAGCTGGTCGCGCGGCACTGGAACGGCACCGCAGGTGTCGCAGTGGATGATCGGGATCGGCGTGCCCCAATAACGCTGACGCGACACGCCCCAGTCGCGTAGCCGCCAGACGGTGGTCCCTTCGCCCCAGCCATCGGCTTCGGCGCGGGCAATGACCTCGCGGATCCCGTCCTGAGCGGTGAGGCCGTCGAGGAAGCGCGAGTTCACAAGGCGGCCGGGGCCGGTATAGGCTTCGTCGCCGATCGCATCGGCGGCTTCCTCGGGCGTGGGGGCGACGACGCGGGTGACGGGAAGATCGTATTTGCGGGCGAAATCGAGATCGCGCTGATCGTGGGCCGGGCAGCCGAAGATGGCGCCGGTGCCGTAATCCATCAGCACGAAGTTCGCGATGTAGAGCGGCAGCTCGCAGGCGGGATCGAGCGGGTGACGGACGCGAAGGCCGGTGTCGAAGCCCTTCTTCTCCGCGGTCTCCAGCTCGGCGGCGGTGGTGCCGCCGCGCTTGCACTCTTCGATGAAGGCGCCGGCGGCGGGGTTCGCCTCCGCAAGCGCCTGCGCAATCGGGTGATCGGCCGCGATCGCCGCGAAGCTCGCGCCGAAGATTGTGTCGGGCCGGGTGGTGAAGACCTCGAACGAGGAGATTCCCGTTCCTGCAAGGGAGGGGCCAGGGGTGGATTGCGGCTCCGGCCCCTTGACGTGCGCGGTGCCTTGGAAGCCTGAAGCGGGCATCGAGCCCACTTCAGGCTGACCCACCCCCAGCCCCTCCCTTTCAGGGAGGGGAGAAGTAAGGTCGAAGCGGAAGCGCAAGCCCTGGCTTTTGCCGATCCAGTTTTCCTGCATCAGCCGGACCTTGTCGGGCCATTGGTCGAGCTGGCTTAAGCCTTCGAGAAGTTCGTCGGCGAAGTCGGTGATCTTCAGGAACCATTGGCTGAGCTTGCGCCGCTCGACCAGCGCGCCGGAGCGCCAGCCGCGGCCGTCGATGACCTGCTCGTTGGCGAGCACGGTCATGTCGACCGGATCCCAATTCACCTCGCTTTGCTTGCGGTAGACAAGGCCGGCTTCGTAGAGGTCGAGGAACAGCGCCTGCTCATGCCCGTAATAATCGGGCTCGCAGGTCGCGATCTCGCGGCTCCAGTCGAGCGCGAAGCCGATCCGCTTGAGCTGCCCCTTCATCGTCTCGATATTGGAGCGGGTCCAGGTGCCGGGGTGGACCTTCTTCTCCATGGCCGCATTTTCAGCCGGCATTCCGAACGCGTCCCAGCCCATCGGGTGGAGCACTTCGAAGCCGTTCATCCGCCGGAAGCGGGCGAGCACGTCGCCCATCGTGTAATTGCGGACGTGGCCCATGTGGATGCGCCCCGATGGATAGGGGAACATCTCCAGGATGTAGGCCTTGGGCTTGCCGCTGGAATCGGAGGCGTGGAAAGTCCCCCGCTCCTCCCAGACCTCCTGCCAATGCGCATCGGCCTCGAGCGGATTGAAACGCGCCGCCATGAAGTAAAAGCTCCTTTAGCCGGCGATGGCGGTCCGGCGCAGATCGCGGGCGCGGGTGAGGATCACTTCCTCGAGCCGCTGCACGGTGGCGGCGGCGACCGGCGCGTCGATCCACTGGCCGTTCTGCAACACCTGGCGCGACGTCGCGACACGCAGGGCGTCAGCGCGGAGATCGGCGTCGAGGATCGTTGCGGTCACCTTCACCCGCTCATTGGGCGAATTCGGGGTGGAATACCAATCGGTGACGATGACGCCGCCGTTGGAATCGGTCTGGGCGAGCGGCGCGAACGACAGCGTCTCGAGCGCGGCGCGCCAGAGGTAGGAATTGACGCCGATCGTGGTCACCTGGGACGCCGCGATGTCGGCCGTGCGCACACGGTCATTCGGCGCCTTGCCAAGGGTGCGGTTGATATCCTTCTGGACGAAATCGCAGGCCGAAAGCGAAAAGGCCATGGCGACCGGGAGAAGAAGGGAAGCAGCGCGTACCATGCGGAACGGTCCTTGAAACAAGCGGGGGATCAGCCGCCGTTATAGAAGGTGGGGCGCAAGCGGCAAGCCGTCTCTCCCGGCTCGGTGGAGGCGCGGGAAGCCGCCGCTTCATCGGCGCGCAAGGTTCAATGTGGATTAAGTGCAACAGACAGGATGATTCGTAGTGGCTTTGCGGCACTTCGCTGGTCTGCGGCGTTTGGAGGCTCTACATCGCCTTCGTCAGGGGAGTCGAAACGCGTGAAGACGTTGGCAGGGATTGCTGGATTCGGAGGGGCGCTTGCGGCGCTTTCCCTGATCCTTGCGCCTGCCCTGGCGGCTCCGACCCAGCAGATGAAGAAGCGCGCTGCGCCGTCCTTGCGCGGTGTCGGGGGCAGCTTCACGCCCGCGGTGGCCGACCCCGGCCTCGCCGCCGAGCTCGCGCGGCGCGGCTTCAACGGCAACAGTTTCCGCTTCACGCCGACCGCAAGCTCCGCCGCCAAGAAGGGCGGCGCGGTGCGAGTCGCGGTGCGTGCCCGCGCGGCCACGCCGGCGCAGGCGATGCGCAGCGTCGGTGAAGCATCGGGCTCGGCGGTTACCGCGATCACGCCCAGTGCGTATAATATCGGCGTGTCGGTCGGCTGGCGCGGCCTGGCCCTTTCGGGCGACGTCGCCGAGCTGAAGGGCGGCCCCGTCCCCGGCAGCCGCCGCAATGCGGAAGCAAGCGTCAGCTATTCAGTGAAGCGCTTCACCGGACGGGTCGAAGCGGGCGTCGACAAGAACGATGCCGCCGCGGCGCGGATCACGCCGCTCGATTCGAGCTATTCGGTCGGCGTCGGCGCCGCCTATCAGGTCGCGCGCAACCTCGATGTCACCGGCGGCGTGCGCTACAAGATCCAGCGCGACCGTCTCGAGCCGCTCGCCGACCAGCGCCGCGACAGCCAGGCCGTCTACGTCGGAACCGCTTTCCGCTTCTGATCCAAGCGGCCGCTCAGGCCCAGGCGTCTACCCCAGCCCAGCCATAAGCGCCGCCTAACCGCCGCGCTTTCTCCGCATCCATGCCACCCAGGGCAATCACCGGCACTTTCGTCTGGTGCGCCAGCAAGGCAAAGCGGCCCGCGCCGAGCGCGGATGCGCCTGGGTGAGAGCGGGTGGGAAACACCGGCGAAAGGAAGATGAGGTCGGCACGGGCGCGTTCCGCGGCGCGGATCTCCCGCAGGTTGTGCGCCGACCAGGTACGCAGGCCCGCGCCGAGCCGGTTGTGGCTTCCGTCGGCGCCCGGAAGGACCTGCCCAGCGACGATCAGCGTCAGTCCGCGTCCTCGTGCCTTGCTTCGAGCTTGCTCCCACAGCGCCCGGCGCTGCGGGGGCGGCAGGCCGTAGTGGCGGAAGACGATCCCGGCACCTGCCGGCAAGCGCTCTATGGCGGGGATCAGCCGGTCGCCAAGCCGTTCGTCGGTCATCAGCCAGAGGCGCGGCAAGGGCTGGCGGCGGTGCATCGCCATTCCTATAGCAGCCGCGATGGACAGTGTATCTCCTGGGCAAAGGCTCGCCGAAGTCCGCGCGCGCATCGCTAAGGCGGCGGCGCTGGCTCGGCGCAAAACGGATGACGTCACCTTGATCGCCGTTTCCAAAACCCACGACGCAGAGGCGATCGAGCCGTTGCTCGCCGCCGGGCAGCGCATCTTCGGCGAGAACCGGGTATCGGAGGCGCAGGGTAAATGGCCGGCGCTGAAGGCGCGTTGGCCGGATGTGGAGCTCCACCTGATCGGCCAGCTCCAGTCCAACAAGGCCGAGGAAGCGGTGGCCTTGTTCGACGCCATCCATTCGGTCGATCGCCTCTCGCTCGTCACCGCGCTGGGCAAGGCGATCGGCAAAGCGGGCAGGTGCCCGGCCTGCTTTCTCCAGGTCAACATCGGCGAGGAGCCGCAAAAGGGCGGCTGCACGCCCGCCGGGTTGCCAGCCTTGATCGAGGCCGCGCAGGCGGCGGCGCTGCCCGTCGCGGGGCTGATGTGCATCCCGCCTGCCGATGTGGAGCCGGCACCTTACTTCGCGCTCCTCGCGAAGCTGGCGCGCCGGCACGGGCTTCCGGGCCTCAGCATGGGGATGTCCGGCGACTATGAGACCGCGGTGACGATCGGCGCCACCCATGTGCGCGTCGGCACCGCCTTGTTCGGAGCGCGGGATTGAGGTTCGACGGGCTCATTCTCGATTTCGACGGGGTGCTGCTGGAGAGCGAATATGCCGGCAACAAGCAGATCGCCGAGTACCTGACCGGCATCGGCCACCCGACCAGCACCGAAGAGTCGATGACTCACTTCATGGGGCTGAGCGGCCGCGATTTCCTGGCCGCGATCGAGCGCTGGATCGGCCGGCCGGTGCCCGAGGCGTTCCACACCGCCCGGGCGGAGGAGGATGCGCGGGTGCTGGCCGACGGGCTGGAGGCCGTTGCGGGCGCGGTGCGCTTCGTCGAGGCACTTCCGACGGAACTGCCCAAGGCGATCGCCTCCTCAAGCCGGACCGCGTGGATCGAGCGGCACCTCGATCATCTTGGCCTACGCCAGCATTTCGGTCGCCGGATCTTCAGCGGCCACGAGCATGTGGCGCGCGGCAAACCGGCGCCCGATCTCTACCTCCACGCCGCTGACGCCATTGGTGTGCCGATCGAACGCATTGCAATTGTTGAGGATTCCCCGATTGGCGTCAAAGGGGCGGTGGCATCCGGGGCGTATGTGGTGGGGCTTTGCGCGGGGCGGCATTGCTTGCCGGGGCACGGCGAAAGGCTTCGGGCTTTGGGGGTGGATGCGGTGGCAGGGAGCTTCGAGGAGGTAGAGGCGCTGCTGGGGCTTAGGTAGGTTAACACCACCCACTCCGTTCGTCCCAAGCGAAGTCGAGGGGCCCTGCACAGGCGTTGGAGGTGCGCCCCTCGACTACGCTCGGGACGAACGGGTTTGGGAATTGCCCGCCTGCTAAAGCAGGTGCCCGCTCTTTAAACGCTTAGTGTCCAGATACGCTTGGTTGTGCACGTTGGCCCCGGCCCTCAGCGGCACCTGGGCACTCACCCGAACGCCCGCGCTCTCCAGGCCGGCCACCTTGCGCGGGTTGTTGGTGAGGAGCCGTACCTCTTGCTGCCCAAGCAAGCCCAGCATCCGCGCCGCGACGCCGAAGCTTCGCTCGTCATCGCCAAATCCAAGGCGCAGGTTCGCGTCGACGGTGTCGAAGCCCTGATCCTGGAGCTGGTATGCCCGCAGCTTGTTGACCAGGCCGATCCCGCGGCCCTCCTGGCGCAGGTAGAGGAGGATTCCCCAGCCCGCGCCGGCAATCGCAGCAAGGGCGCCCTCGAGCTGCGGTCCGCAGTCGCACTTGAGGGAGCCGAGCACGTCACCGGTCAGGCACTCGCTGTGCAGGCGCACTAGCGGCGGCTCGCCAGTGGGCGCTCCGATCAGGAGGGCGACATGCTCCGCCCCGTCCTCAGCGCGAAAGGCGACGATCTCCGCTTTCTCGGCGGCCTCGGTGGGCAATTTCGCACGCGAGGCGATGCGCAGGCCCGGCTCGCGCTCGAAGCGCTCCACCTCCTCGGCGGGAACGGTCACCGCCTCGTCCCCGGCGTCACCGCCGACGAAGAAGGCGGGAAGGATGCCCGCCCTTCGGGCGAGGGTCAGCGCTGCTGCCGCCTCACGCTCGCAAACCGGCGGCACGGTGCGGAACGGGCCCTTGAGTGGGTTGGACAGGTCGCGCGCCGGATCGGCGACCGCCACCGCTTCGGAGAGGTGGATCCACGAGGCCCGAGCGATCCGCACCGGCCCGGTCGGCACCGCCTCGCGCTGGTTGGCCAGCTTCAGGGTCGCGGCGCGGTTGCCGGAGATCAGGAGGTCGGACGGCGCCGGCGCGTCAAAGGCCGCGAGGGTGTCCGCATCGGCGGTCTCTACCGCGAGAAAGCCGGTGCCGCCGATCCGCACGGGCCAGCCCCGCCGCAGCGAATCGATTGCGCGGGCGACTTGCCGGCCTGGCGTCAAACAACGAACTCGGTGACGAGGGGCACGTGGTCCGACGGCTTTTCCCACGACCGGCAAGGCTCGTGCACCACATGGCCGGTGGCGAGCTTGGCCACGTCGGGCGTCGCCCACATATGGTCGAGCCGGCGGCCGCGGTCGTTCGCCGTGTGGTCGGGCGAGCGATAGCTCCACCAGGTGTGCAGCCGCCCCGGCGCCGGGTGAAAGTGGCGGCCGAGATCGACCCACGCGTTGCTCTGCTGAAGCTTGCCGAGCGCCTCGACTTCCACCGGCGTGTGGCTGACCACCGAGAGGAGCTGCTTGTGGCTCCACACGTCGCATTCCAGCGGAGCGACATTGAAATCGCCGACCATGATCGTCGGGCAGGCGCAGGCGTCCGACCAGGCGGTCATCCGCTCCAGGAAGTCGAGCTTCTGGCCGAACTTGGGATTGACGTCACGATCGGGCACGTCCCCGCCGGCGGGAACGTAGACATTCTCGAGCCGAATGCCGCTGTCGGTGAGGCGGACGCCGACGTGCCGCGCTTCGCCGTTCGCCTGCCAGTCGTGCCGTTCCTCCTCGCGCATCGCGATGCGGCTGAGAATCGCGACGCCGTGGTGCATGCGCTGTCCGCACAGCACCTGGTGGGTGTAGCCCAGCGCGTGGAAAAAGGCGGCCGGGAAGTCGGCGTCGCAGGCCTTGGTCTCCTGCAGGCACAGAATATCAGGCGATTCGGCGCGCAGGAACTGCTCGACAATGTGGCTTCGGGCGCGGACCGAATTGATGTTCCAGGACGCGATCTTGAGGGGTGCGGACATGGACAAGGCCTTAGCGGGCGCCCCGTTCGCTGTCGATGAGTGCAGGTGCCCGAAACGGCAAAGGCCCCCGCTCCGGGGGCGTGGAGCGAGGGCCTACCAGGCGTTGTTCACGCGAGGCCGACTGGGGTCGCAACAACCGGACAACAGGGGGAAAATCCGGGAGTCGCTTCCGCAATCGATGAGTAGTTTTTAACCACCCGAAGCTGTCGCGCTCATGAATGAATTGTGGTCATTTCTTGGCTTTTGGCCGCGGATCGTTCCACGCAAAGGCGCTGTCCGCCACGCCGACGTTGAAGCGCTGGCCGGAGAGTTTCACGGTGGTGCGATTGTTCTGGGCGTCGATCACCGTCCAGCCCTGCAGCAGCAGGCCGGAAGGCGCGCTGGGGACCTTGGCGAAGCCGAGCGTCACCGTGCCGTATTCGGGGCGCTTCGGGTCCTTGGCCTGGAGGAGCAGGGTCTGGCGATCGTTGCGGACGATCTTGGAAATGCGCGCCAGGTTCGGATTGGGATCGAGCAGCACGCCGAGCGGCGAATTGCCGATGCCCCAGTTGCGCACGTCCTTTGTCTCGTAATCGATCATGTACAGGCGGCGCCCGTCGGCGACGACCAGCATCGGCGCATTGCGGTACTGGAAGCGGATCTTGCCGGGGCGCTTCAGGGTGAAGGCGCCGGTCAGCGTCTGGCCGCGGCGATCGGTTTGGCTGAAATTGGCGGTCATGGTGTTGACCGCGCGGAGGTGCGCCTGAACCTGCGCCAGCGGGGAGGCGGCCTGCGCGACGGCGGGCACCTGAGGCAGCACCAAAGCGGCGGCGGCGAGCGGCGCGGCGGCCAAGGCGAGCGTCTTCATACGCAACATCGATGAACTCCTGAACGGTTCGAATTTGGGGGAGACTTAGGTTCGCCCCATTGAATGCCCCGTGAACCCCCCGGTTCCGAACCGTTCAGCTTAGCCGAAGCGCAGAGAGCAGCGGCCGTCGGGCAGCATCCGGAAGGCGCACCGGGAAAGGATGTCCATTCCGATCAACCCGTCGAAGGAAAAGCTGTTAACCAGTTCAAAGCCGCTCACGTCGTCGAAAACAAAGGGGAAGCTCGGCTCGGCTGACGGGATGTGGAGACCGATCCGGAAGAGATACCGTTCGGCCTGCCCTTCCCCTTGCGCAGACCCGAGCGGCCGTTTGCCGCGTTTGGTCAGGCTCAACTTTCGTGCCACTCGAGGGGTGATGCCGCTGGTGGTTGAGCCGGTGTCAAGAAGGGCGACAGCCTCAAAGCCGGTTAGATCCGTTGATGGCGACGGTGGAAGAACAAGCACCGGCAGGAGAACGCGCCGACGATCGTGCCGCCACTCGATGGAGTGCGACATGGGACCAGAAGCCGAGGTCGATCGGCTCGTCGGTCACCTCCTGAATAGAATAGATGCCATCGGGGTAAAGCTCCACGCCGGCGCGATTTGCCTCGCCCGGCTTGGCGTACAGGCCGATGATCTTAGCGTCACGCATGAGCGCGTACTTGTCGCGATGCTCTGGCAACAAGGTGCCGAGAACGCGCATGAACGCGTCGTAATTGCGATCAACCTCCTCCTTTTGACGTGCTGCGTCCATGTGGGCTCCCGTCGGCTCATCGGCAGAATTGCACATCTGGACGCCAGTGCAATGGGCAATCGGCAGGGAGAATCCGCTACGCGCCGAAGCGAGTCTCAGTTGAGCGGCCGCCCGTCATTGTCGAGGAGGACTTCGCGGCGGCCGACGTGGTCGGGGGCGCTGACGAAGCCGTCTTTCTCCATGCGCTCGATCAGGCGGGCGGCATTGTTGTAGCCGATGCGCAGCTGGCGCTGGATGTAGGAGGTGGACGCCTTCTGGCTTTCCGCCACTGTTTGCACCGCTTTGCGGTAGAGCTGGGCTTCGGGATCGTCGTCGCCGGTCGGCTGGCCTTCGAACATGTAGCCGCCGTCCTCCGGCTCCTCGGTGACCGCCTGGATGTAATCGGGGCGGCCCTGGCCCTTCCAATGCTCGGCGACGGCGCGGACCTCCTCGTCGGAGACGAAGGGGCCGTGGAC